>NZ_DAIPZB010000057.1:0-22963 GCF_036782435.1 Pinisolibacter sp.
CACATTAAACGCATCAAATCAACATGATGGTCCAACCGCGCACAGGTCTCATGAGGTCGCACCTGCCTGTCGAAAATGCGAACGGCGCCCGAAAGGGCGCCGTTTTCGTTCCCGGGCGTCGTCGACGAACGCTTCGTCCGCGTCCGCCTCGGCCGGATCACTCGGTGTGCAGAATCGCCAGGGCGACGATCGCCGGCCCGGTGAAGCGCTGTTGCCTGAGGTCGTCGATCGACGAGCCGAACCCGGTGGCCAGGGTCACGCCCGGTTTTTCGAGGAGAGCCCCGAGGCTCTGCTGATCGGGATGACGCAACAGCGCGAAGTCGGCGCCGGAAACGTCGTCCGTTCCGTCGTAGAGCTTGAGTTCCGAGGCGCGGTCGGACTTGCCGATCGTCAGCGGCGACGTCGTCGTCGCGGCGAGGCGGTCGTGCTTGCCGGCCTGGGCGGCGGCGCGCGCCAACGCGGCGGAAGCCGTCGACGGCGGCGCCGCGAACCGCGACGCGATCGGATCACGCGTGTCCTGCGGCAGCGAGGCGGTCTGCATCGCCGTCATACCGCGCGACGCCGGCGGCAACGAAGCGGTGGCGAAACCGGCGCTCTCCGGTGCGGATGCCGGCGCATAGCCGAGAGCCACCGTCGGCTCGTCGCGTTCGCCGGTGAGCGCCGAGAACGCCTGCGTCGGATCTCCCATCCCGTCGAGACCGGCGACCCGCATCGAACCACCCGGCCGCGGGCGCGGCATCACGACGGCGATCGGCGTGCCGAAGGAGCCTTCTGCCGAGGCCAGAAGCTGCGCACCGGCCGAACCCGGCCGCGCCATCGGCAGCGGCACGGCGATCGGCGTGCCCCGCACCGGTTCGGCGGCGAGCGCGGCGAGTTGCTGGGACTCGCTCTCCCCGGTCGGTTTGCCGCTCGGTCCGCGAACCCAACCCGGCGGCAACCCGTCCGAGTTCGGCCCATAGCGCGACGGGATCGTCTCCGCCGCACTCGCGGTCCGCATCGGCGAGGGCTGCGGCATCGGCAGGCCGACGAGCGAGCCACCGGCGGGCGTCGACGCGGCGGCGACCTGCGGCTCGGCGCGACGGTCCGGCGCCGGCTGCGGCAGCTCGACTTCGGCGAGACGGACCTGCGGCTGGATCGGCTGCTTCGGCGAGGAACGATAGACCGGCACGCCGGCGACCCCGGGGGGAGCCTCTTCGGCGCGCGCCACCACGGTCTTGGAGGCCGGCAGTGGTCCCTGGCGCAGTTCCTGCACACGCCGCGACGGTGGCGCCGCGCCCTCTTCGTCCTCTTCGTTCGAAGCCGAATAGGACGAAGACGAAGATCCGCCGCCGAACAGCGCCGCGAGCAGACCGCCGCCCGAGGACGACCGCGTCGAGCCGCCGCCGCGCGCCTTGCGCGTCTCGACCTCGGCCAACGCCTGCTGATAGCCCGGCAGCGGTTCGCCGTCGGCGGGAAGATGCGCCGTGTGGCCGTTGGGGAAGAGACGGACCAGCTGCTCCCGGGTCATGCGCGGCCAGGCGCGCACCGAGCCGGTGTCCATGTGGACGAAGGGCGAACCGGAGGACGGATAGAATCCGACGCCGCCGAGCTGCTGCTTCATGCCGACCTCGCGCAGCCGCGACAACGGCACGTCCGGCAGGTAGAAGTCCATCGCCTTGCCCAGCATGTGCTGCGAGAACTTGGCGACGCCGCGCGAGCGGCCTCTCAGCGCGTTGTTGGTGGTGGGCGAGCGGTAGCCGGAGACGATGTGGATCGGCTGATGCGAGCCGGCTTCCCGGTAGACCTCCCAGACGAGGTCGAACAGCAGCGGATCCATCCGCGTCACTTCGTTGCGACGCCAATCGCGAAGCAGGCGGTTGAGTTCTTTGAGACCGTTCTGGTCGTAGGCGCCGTCGCGCTTGAACACGATCGAGGCGCGTTCCTGCGTATGGGTATTGTAGAGGGAAAGCGAGCGGACTTCCGAATGGGCGATGCCGGCCGACCCGGCGAGAAGACACGTTCCGGCGAGAAACCTCGCCACGCTGCGGCGTTTACCCATCTACATGCGCCCCGAACGAACCCGAGAGTGTCTTTCCACGATCGGACGCAAGAGGAAAGGCCGAAGATGGCCTTTCGACGACGTCGCGCCCGGAAGCCCCACTTTCACCCGAAACGGTTAATGAAACTTTTACCTTGATGCCGTTTCGGAAGGGATCTCTTCACCACGTGTGAGTTCGTCGGAAAGATAGGCTCTGTTCGCCCCCGCGCAAATACGTAGGAACCGCCACCCTTCACAGTCGAATTTCAGTCACGACACCGGAATGTACCGGCCGGCCGGAGGGCGACGCATCCGGTTGCTCGGCGTCGCGCCTCACAACCCGAGCAGCCGCTTCACCCGGCCGTCGTGACCGTAGAGGTCGGGGCGGGTCTGCAACTGCCCGGCGTCGTCCACCCAGGCGGTGAAGTAGGTGATGTGGACCGGGATCGTCTGCTTCAGCGAGATGGTCTTCTCGCCGCCGCCGACCATCTTCTTCAGCCGCGCCCCGTCGAGCTGGTCCGGCTCCTCCGACAGCACCGCATCGGCGAAGGAGAAGGGCTCGTGGACACGGACGCAGCCGTGGCTGAGCGCCCGATAGTCACGCGCGAACAGGCTGCGCGACGACGTGTCGTGCAGATAGACGGCATGCTGGTTGGGGAACAGGAACTTGATGTTGCCCAGTGCGTTGCCGCCACCCGGCCGCTGGCGGATCGTCACCTTCGAGGCGTCGACCGTCGACCAGTCGACGGTGGTCGGATCGACCCGGCGACGCCCGACCTCGACCTCCCAGGCGCCGCTCGCCAGCGCCCCGCCGGCGGTCGACTGCGCCTTGCCGATCATCTCCTTCTTGACGATCGAATAGGGCACGTTCCAGTAGGGGTTCACCACCACGTAGCGCATCGCTTCGGAGAACACCGGCGTCGGGTTCGACGGCTTGCCGACGATGACGCGCGCATGATGGATCGACCTGCCGTCCTTCATCACGTCGAGGTGGAAGTCGGGCACGTTGACGAAGACGTGCAACTCCCCGAGGTCGCGCGGCAGCCAGCGCCAGCGCTCCATGTTGGAGATCACCTCGGCCACCCGCCCGGCGGTGCCGGAATTCTCGCCGTTGAGGGCGGAGAGCGTCTCGCGACCGACCTTGCCGTTGGCGGCGATGCCGCGCTCGCGCTGGAAGGTCTTCACCGCCTCGGCCAGAGCCGGATCGTAGACATCGGCGTCGGAGACGACGTCGGAGACCCCGAGCCGCTCGCGCAGCAGCGCCACGCGCGCGTCCTTCTGCCCCGGCTTGAGCAGCGGCCCGGCCGGGACCATCACCATCGGCTCTTCCTTGGCGCCGCGCAGCTCGGCGAGCATCGCCTTGAGCCGGCGATAACCCTCGTGCGGCGGCGCATAGGCGTCGAGCGTCGCGACGACGTCGCGCGACCCGGCGATGCTGTCGAGCACCTCGCGCGCCTCGGTCGGCGGCGGCTTCGGCGTCACCAGATCGTGCACCCGACGCGGATCGAAACTCCCGGACCGGAGATGCCGGGCGAGCCGCACCACGTCGAGCGCGACGTCGATCTCGGCCTTGGCGCGTGCCTCCGGCGCCATGCCGGCGGTGATCGGCGCGAAAGCGTAGTCCTTCGGATCGAGCCCGTCGCGATCGGCCCGCGCGATCACCGTCATCGCCGCCCGGGCCTGATCGGTGGTGCCGCGCGCGTCGACGAACAGCGGCAGGAAGGCCCGGTCGGCATAGAAGTCGAGCAACGCCGCCCGATCGGCCCGTTCCTCCGACGTACCGGCGCGCGGCTGACGCTCCTCGAGCGCCGCCTTCAACGCCGCCGCCGCCTGTTCGGTGGCGATCGTCGCGGCGATCGCCGCGTCGGGCGTCGCATAAGGCACCGTGGCCGGGATCGGCAGAGCGAACAGCGGCGCAGCCGGCGTCGCGGTGGCCGGTACCGCGGGCGCCGCCACGGGCGCCGCGGTGGCGGCGACGGGGGCCTGCGCCGGAAAGCTCGCTTCGACGCTTCCGGTCTTTTCCGGCACGGCCGGAGATGCGGTGTCGGTCGGCTTCGCCGCAACCGGCTCGGACGCCGTCGAGTAGCTCGCGGCGGCCGGCGCCGCGGCGGGGACGGTTTCGGTCGCGGCCGGTGCGCTCGCCACGGCCGACTTCGCAGCCTCCACGGCCACCGGCGCAGCAGTTGCGGCTTCCGCCGGCTTCGCAGCTTCGAGCGCAGGTACGGCAACGGCCTCCGCCGGCTTCGGCGTCTCGGGGGCAGGAGCCGCCACGGTTTCCGCCGGTTTCGAGGCTTCGGGCGCGGTGGCCGTGTCCGCCGGCTTCGGTGCCTCGGAAACGGGAGCCGCTACGCTTTCCGTCGGTTTCGGGGCTTCGGGCGCGGTGGCCGTGTCCGCGGGCTTCGGTGCCTCGGGGGCAGGAGCCGCTACGGTTTCCGCCGGTTTCGTGGACCCGGGCACCGGAACGGCGACGGACTCCGCCGGCTTCACGGCGTCCGAAGCCGGGGCCGCCTCCGCCGGTTTCGGCGCTTCGGCCGCGGGCTTCGCCGCTTCGGGCACGGTATCAGCCGGTTTCGCCGGCGCGGGATCGGCCGCCACCGGCTTCGGCTGGGCAGCCGCCGTCCCCGCTTCGGTGCTCGTCACCGCCGCCTGCCGCTTCGGCTCCGGCTGGACCTTCGGCTCCGGGGCGACCTTCGGCTCTCCGAGCCCGCCGCTCTGCGGCGCCCGGATCTCGCTGAGGCCGCCGGTGCGCGGTCCCGGCCCGACCGCGAAGATCGAGCCGGTCATGATCCGGTCGACCACCTCGTCGGTGATCGTGTCGCCGGCCCGCGCCGCATCGATCGCCGCAGCCGGATCGACGATCATGCCGGGCGCCGCCCGCGGCGGCGTCACGCTGTCGGCCGTGGCGACGATCGCCGCCGACGGCTCGGCGGTCTCAGCGAGCGCCGGTATCGTGGCGACGGTCGCCAGAATCGTTCCCAAGAGGAGCGAGGACCAGCCGGACGATGTCATGTCGTGCGCTCCCGAGACGCGGTTCGAGTCGAGATCCGGAAAACGGAAGAATGTTACGTCGGGTGAGACGCGGTCAATCCACGAAAGCGCGATCCATCGATCGCGATCCCGATCATTCGGCCGCTTCCACGTTCGTCGTGTCTTCCAAACCATATTCCTTGAGCTTGCGATAGAGCGTCGAGCGCCCGATTCCGAGCCGCCGCGCCACTTCCGTCATTCGTCCACCGTAATGATCGATGGCGATGCGGATCATTTCTTCCTCGATCGCCGCCAGATCGCGCACGTGGCCGGTCTCGTCGAGCGACCTGAGGAAGCCGAACGGCGCCGGTCCCGACCCGGTCGCCAGCCCCGACGGGCTCGGCGACCAACCCGACATCGCCGTCTCCGACGCTCCTCCGGCGACGAGCCGCGGCAGCGACGGCACCGGCGCCGACGCCGCGAGAGCCTCACCGGCGCCGCCGGTGATCGACATCGCCCGGCGTCCCTCGGCCGAGACCGGACCGACCTGGGCGGCGATCTGCGGAAACTCCTCCAACCCGAGGTGGTCACCGTCGGAGAGCACCACGGCGCGGAAGACGGCGTTCTCGAGCTGGCGCACGTTGCCGGGCCAATCGTAACGCTCGAGCAGCGCCATCGCCTCCGCCGTCACGCCGATCAGGCGGCGGCGGCCCTCTTCGGCGGCGAAGCGCGCGACGAAGGTGCGGATCAGCTCCGGGATGTCCTCCTTGCGCTCGCGTAAGGGAGGCACCCAGACGGGGAAGACGTTGAGGCGGTAGTAGAGATCCTCGCGGAAGCGACCTTCCTTGGTGAGGTCGAGGAGCGAGCGGTTGGTCGCCGAGATCAGCCGGAAATCGACCTTGACCGGTTTGCGCGCGCCCACCGGCTCGATCTCGCCCTCCTGGATGGCGCGCAGCAACTTCACCTGGATCTCGGCCGGCAACTCGCCGACCTCGTCGAGGAAGAGCGTGCCGCCGTGGGCCTCCTGGAACTTGCCGACGTGGCGGTCGACGGCCCCGGTGAAGGCCCCCTTCTCGTGGCCGAAGAGGATGGATTCGACCAGATTCTCGGCGATGGCGCCGCAGTTGACCGTGACGAACGGCTTGGCTCGGCGATCCGACGAGCCCTGGATGGCGCGAGCGATGAGTTCCTTGCCGACCCCGCTCTCGCCTTCGATGAGGATCGGGATCTGCGACCCCGCGGCGCGCCGGCCGAGGCGGATCACCCGCTCCATCGCCGGCGACGAGGTGGCGAGATCGTCGAAGGTCAGCGTTCCCGTCGCCGCCCGGCGCGACCGCACCACCTCCTCTTCGAGACTGGCGAACTTCAGCGCATTGGCGACCGACACCTGCAACCGTTCCGGCGAGATCGGCTTGACCACGAAGTCGAAGGCGCCGGCGCGCATCGCCGAGACCACCACGTCGATGCCGCCGTGGCTGGTCTGGACGATGACCGGAACGGCCATTTCCGCCTTGCGCATCTCGCCGAGCACGCCCATGCCGTCGAGATCCGGCATCACCAGATCGAGGATGACGAGAGAAATGGTCCGTCCGTCCGGTCCGCTCAGGACCTTCAACGCCTCGACGCCACTCTCCACCACCACCGGGCTGTGACCGAAGCGGCGCACCGCCTCTTCCAGGAGCCGCCGCTGGATCGGATCGTCGTCGACGACGAGAATGCGCTCGCCCATGTCTTTCCCTGTGCTTGATGCGGTGTCTCGAATCGAGTCGATCGTCGCGGCACGAGGTTGACCAGTGGTTAACGGCGGGCGTCACGGTGGGACGTATCCCCATCTCGACGCCCCTCTGCGACGATCGCCCGCGCCTCCCGGCCCGACCGCCATCTCGACGGTTGAAGCCGGCGCCGATCACCCGATATGGATGGAGACCGCCGCGCGTCGCCGTCGCGACCGCCGCCTTTCTCGCCCTCGGAGCCGCGCCGCCAGATGAACCGTTCTCCCGCCGCCGTCCTCGACCAGAACACCGGAACCGGCGCCGCCTCGCCCTTCGGCCGCCTCCCCGAATGGAACCTCGCCGATCTCTATCCGGCGATGGAGAGCCCGGAACTGACCGGCGACCTCGCCCGCGGCCTCGCCGATGCGGAGGCCTTCGAGGCGAAGGCCAAGGGAGCCCTCGCCGACATCGCCGCCCGCGGCGACGCCACCGCGCTCCTCGCCCTGGTGAAGGACTACGAGGCGCTGCAGGACCGCCTCGGCCGCATCGGCTCCTACGGCGGCCTCGTCTACTGCGGCGACACCACCGATCCGGTGCGCGCCAAGTTCTACGGCGACATCCAGGACAGGATCACCAAGGCCTCGACCCATCTCATCTTCTTCGAGCTGGAGCTCAACCGCATCGACGACGCGGCCATCGACGCCCTGATCGGAAAGGACGCGGGCCTAGCCCACTATCGCCCGTGGCTCGAGGACATCCGCAAGGAGAAGCCGCATCAGCTCGCCGACGAGATCGAGCGACTGTTCCACGAGAAATACGTCACCGGCGCCGCCGCCTGGACCCGCCTCTTCGACGAGACCGTCGCCTCGCTGCGCTTCTCGGTCGGCGGTGAGGACCTGCCGCTCGAAGCGACGCTGTCGCGCCTCCAGGACGCCGACGAGACCAAGCGCCGCGAGGCGGCCGAAGCGCTCGCCGTCACCTTCAAGGCCAATCTGCGCGTCTTCACCCTGATCATGAACGTGCTCGCCAAGGACAAGGAGATCTCCGACACCTGGCACCGTTTCGCCGATCCGGCCGACGCGCGCCATCTCTCCAACCGGGTCGAGCCGGAAGTGGTCGCCGCGCTGGTCGAGGCCGCCCGCGCCGCGTTCCCGAAGCTGTCGCACCGCTACTACGCGCTGAAAGCCAAGTGGATGGGCAAGGACAAGCTCGAGCACTGGGATCGCAACGCGCCGCTCGCCACCGCGCCGGCGCGCACCATCCCCTGGGACGAGGCGCGCGACACCGTGCTTCGTGCCTACGGCCGCTTCTCGAAGGATCTGGCGAACCTCGGCAAGCGCTTCTTCGACAATCCGTGGATCGACGCCCCGACCCGTCCCGGCAAGGCGCCGGGCGCCTTCGCTCATCCGACCGTGCCCTCGGCGCACCCCTATCTGCTGGTCAACTACCAGGGCAAGGTGCGCGACGTCATGACGCTCGCCCACGAACTCGGCCACGGCGTCCATCAGCTCCTCGCCGCCCCCAACGGCGCGCTGATGGCCCCCACCCCGCTGACGCTGGCCGAGACGGCCTCGGTCTTCGGCGAGATGCTGACCTTCCGGGCGCTCTTGGCGGACGCGAAGTCGGTCGAGGAGAAGCGGGCGATGCTCGCCTCCAAGGTCGAGGACATGATCAACACGGTGGTCCGCCAGATCGCCTTCTACACCTTCGAGCGCAAGATCCACGCCGCCCGCCGCGACGGCGAATTGACCGCCGACGACATCTCGCGCTTCTGGATGGAGGTGCAGTCCGAGAGCCTCGGCCCGGCGATCCGGCTCGGTGAGGGCTACGAGACCTTCTGGGTCTACATCTCCCACTTCGTCCACTCGCCCTTCTATGTCTACGCCTACGCCTTCGGCGACTGTCTGGTGAACTCGCTCTACGGCGCCTACGAGAAGAACCCGGACGGCTTCCAGGCGAAGTACTTCGCCCTGCTCGAGGCCGGCGGCACCCGCCATCACAAGGAACTGCTCGCCCCCTTCGGCCTCGACGCCGGCGATCCGAACTTCTGGTCGCTCGGCCTCGCGGTGATCGAGGGCCTGATCGACGAATTGGAGGTGATCGGCTGAGGACGGCGGAGGCGACACCGCGCCACCCCGACGGAATTCTTTTCGTCACGATCGCCGTGCGACCTTGAAATGACCACCGCCCGTGATCAGATCGAGCGGGCCGACATCCGGCCGATCGGCGGGCGGAGAGGCATGCCGCTCGATCGGCGGCGATCCATTCGGGAGGACCGGAGATGTTCGACGCCACCAAGCTTCTGGAACAGCTGCTCGGACCCCAGGGCGCCGCCACGGCGCAGGGCTACATCGATCAGGGCACCAAGGCGATGGAAGGCTTCGTCGGGTCCGACGCCGTCGCCAAGGGCAAAGAGATGCTCGGGGAGGGACTGACGTCGCTCGAGTCGACCGCCACCCGGTACGTCGGCGCCGAGAAGGTCGAGCAGGCCAAGACCCTGGTGAAGGAGAACCAGCTCGCCACCGGCGCCGTCCTCGGCGGCCTGCTCGGCCTGCTGGTCGGCACCGAGAGCGGCCGCAACGCCGCCGGCACCGCCGTCAAGGTCGGCTCGCTCGCCGCCCTCGGCGGTCTCGCCTGGAAGGCCTATCAGAACTGGCAGACGGCCAACGCCCCGACCGGCGAACCCGCCGCCGCCCCGCCCGCCACTCTCGACCCGGCCGCCGAGCAGAAGCTCGCCGCCTCCACCATCATCGCCATGGTCCAGGCCGCCAAGGCCGACGGCCACATCGACGACGCCGAGCGCGCCGCCATCATGGGCCGCGTCGGCAAGCTCGAAGGCGCCGCCAGGGCCTTCCTCGAGACCGAACTGGCCGCTCCGATCGACGTCGACCGCGTCGCCGGTCTGGCGACCAACCAGCAGGAGGCGGTCCACCTCTACGCCGCCTCTCTCCTCGCCATGGACCCCGATCAGGCGATCGAGCGCGCCTATCTCGCCGCGCTCGCCCTGAAGCTCCACCTGTCGGCCGATCTCGTCGCCGAGATCGAGCGCGGCGTGAAGCGCGCCTGATACCATCGGCCATTGAAAATGACCGATGGTATTCCTGACGCGAATTTCTCATGCCCCGGATGCGAATGAGAAATTCGCATTCCTCCAAAAGGCCGGGTGCGTCAGCGCCTTCGGCCTTTGGTATGACGCCGTCGCGCACCACGCGCTCGGCGACATCGCCCAAAAATGCCGACGGCGGCGGTCCCTCGACCGCCGCCGTCCTCGTTTTCGATCCGACGCCCGGGCTCACGCCGCGGCGAGATCGCGCGCGAAGGTCTCGACCTCGCTCCTCAGATCCACCGCCTGACCCGACAGGCCGTTCGACAACGACATCAGCTGCGTCGCCGCCGCGCCGGTCATCTCCGCCGCCCGACCGACGCCGGAGATGTTCTCGGTCACCTGCTGGGCGCCCTGCGCCGCGCGCTGGCAGTTGACCGCGATCTCGCCGGTCGCCGCGCCCTGTTCCTCGACCGCGCCGGCCACCGCCGCCGAGATCTGCTTGACGTCGGCGATGGTGCGGACGATGGCGTTCATCGACTGCACCGTACCCTCGGTCGCTCCCTGGATCTCGCTCACCTTGGCGGCGATCTCGTCGGTCGCCTTGGCCGTCTGCGAGGCGAGCTGCTTGACCTCGGAGGCGACCACCGCGAAGCCCTTGCCGGCCTCTCCGGCGCGCGCCGCCTCGATCGTGGCGTTGAGCGCCAGGAGGTTGGTCTGGTCGGCGATGCCCTTGATCAGGTTGATCACGTCGCCGATCGCCGAAGCCGCACTCGCCAACAGGTCGATCCGCGTGTGCGAGGACTCGGCCTCCGAGTAGGCCATGTCGGCGACCCGCGTCGAATGCGCCATCTGGCCGTTGATCTCGCGTACCGAAGCGGCGAGTTCCTCCGACGACGCGGCGACCGTCTGGACGTTGGACGCCGCCTCCTCCGCCGCCGCCCCGACCGCCTGGGCCTGACGGGAGGTCTCTTCCGCCGTCGCCGAGAGGTTCTTGGCGGAATCCGCGACCTCACCCGACGACTTGTCGAAACCGGCGGCGAGCGACGTCATGCGGGTGACGAAGGCGTCGACCAGCGACTGACGCCGGCGCACCTGCTCGCGCGCCGCCGCATCCGCCGCCGTCTGGGCGGCACGGGCTTGCTCGGCGGCGGAAAGCTGACCGCGCAACACCTCGAGCGACTGCGCCATGGCGCCGATCTCGTCGCGCCGCTCGGTGCCGGTGACCGCCTGCCCGAGATCGCCGTGCCCCATCGCCTCCATCACCTTCATCATCGAAGCGATCGGGGCCGAGATGCCACGGTTCGTCAGGAAGACCGCTAGTCCGACGATCGCCAGAACCACGGCGGCGATACCCCCGAGCGTCACGCGCCCGGTCCATGCCGCCATCGCCTCCGCCGCCTTCTTCTGCGCATTGGCCGAGGCGATGAACTCGTCGTTGATGGCGCTGAGCTGCTTGATCACACCGAGGGCGGCCGGCTCGCAGGTCGACCGCAACAGGCCGAGTGCCCGACCGGCGTTGACCGGATCGCTCTTGTCGGCAGCCGCCTTGATCGCCGGACCGCAGGTCCCGGTGAGCGCGGCGTCGTGCGCCTTGCGCAATTCGTCGATCTTCGGGCCGAACTCGGGAACGATCTTCTTGGTGTCGACCAGAGTCTGGTCGAAGATCTTCGCCGCGTCCTCGCGGTCTGCGATCGCCTCGCGAACGTCGGCTTCGGTCGCCGCCGACGCTGTTCGATAGATCGCCGCGTCCTGCAACACGATGTAACGGCTGGCTCGACTGACGTTGCGCGTCGCCGTCGCCGGCCCTTCGAGCAGCGCCTCGTAACGATCGCCGATCAGTTCCATCTGCCAGGACGCATAGTAGGCGCCGCAGAGTGCCGCGGTGCCGAGCAGCAATAGAAGGCTAACGACCTTCCAGATCATTTTCCAATCGGAGTAAAACATCGACGCCACCTCCAATAATCAGAGATTTGACGGGGTTCCGTCAATTTGTCGGCGGGCAGAGTTAAGCAATCGTTAATGACGCGAGTTCATCGCGGGAAATTCTTGAGTATGACTGCATCAAATTTAGACAACTAACGTATGAAATGCCATCATAGCCAAAGGCACAAATATCAGAAATAGAAATATTTGATTACACGCTTTTTATTCTTTATAGCAGAATGGTGTTTCTGAATTTGAAGGGACGACGATCCGATCTATGGCCACACATCTTCACAACCGACAGACGTCGATGAACACAACCAAAGTTGCAAGCACATGCAAAAACAGCACGATATTGCACGGATCTGAGACCGTATCATTCCAGAGCGCGCAGAGCTTCGATCAGCCGTTCCATGTCTTCCGGCACGTCGCTTTCGAAGCGCATCACCTTTCGCGTCTTCGGATGAGCGAAGACCAGGAGACGGGCATGCAGCGCCTGCCGGCCGAGCGCCCGTAGCGCCGCACCGGCCTCGGGGGCCTCGCGATCGAGCTTCTCGAGTTTGGTGCGATATCCCGAACCGTAGAGATCGTCGCCGAGCAGCGGATGGCCGATGTGGGCGAAGTGCACGCGGATCTGGTGGGTACGGCCCGTCTCCAGCCGGCATTCGACCAGCGACACGTCACCCTCGCGCCCGGCCGCGCCGAAGGTTTCGAGCACTTCGAAATGGGTGATCGCCTCGCGCCCGCCCGACTTCACCACCGCCATCGCCTGCCTGTTGCGCGGGTCGCGGCCGATGTCGCCGGTGATCGTACCCTCGCGGTACTTCGGCACCCCCCAGATCAGCGCCAGATAGGCGCGCTCGAGCGGCCCGGTGCGGCCGTGATCGGCGAATTGCGCAGTGAGTTTCTGGTGCGCCCGGTCGGTCTTGGCCACCACCATGACGCCAGACGTGTCCTTGTCCAGCCGGTGGACGATGCCCGGCCGCTCGACCCCGCCGATGCCGGAGAGCGAACCGGCGCACCGGTGCAGCAGCGCGTTGACCAGCGTGCCGGAAGAGTTTCCGGCGCCGGGATGGACGACGAGCCCGGCCGGCTTGTCGACGACGATCACCTCGGCGTCCTCGTGGAGCACGTCGAGCGGGATCGCCTCGGGCTGCGGCGCCGCCGCGGTCGGCGCCGGCAGATCGACGACGACGCGGGCGCCCGCGTTGATCTTGCGCGAGGCGTCGATTACGGTCGCGCCGTCGATCGCCACCCGGCCCTCGCCGATCAGGCTCTTCAGCCGCGAGCGGGACAGGGTGGAGATCCGACGCGCCAGCGCCGCGTCGAGACGTTCGCTCGGGGCCCCCGCCTCGATTTCGATCTCGATCGGACCGGCGCCCGGAGCGGCGGCATCCTCTTCCGCGTCGATCTCGTCGAGGTTCTCGACGTCTTCGACCACCGGCGGCGGCGCGGCGAGGCTCTCGGTCCATTCCGCCGCCTTACGCGCCATGCGCTCGCGCTTCGTCTCACGCATCTCACGAGCCCCCGATCCCCGATGACCAATCCGAATTTCGCCGAAGAAGACGAAAAGCCCCTCGACGCCGCCCAACTGCGCCTGCAGGCGAAGTTGAAGCGACTGCTCTTCTGGTCCACCGGCGTGATGGTGCTCGGCCTCGTCGCCGTCTTCGCCGCGATCTTCTATCGCGTCACCAAGGCCGATGTGAAGCCCGCCGTCGCATGGGACCGCCCGATCGTCGCCGAGGTGCCGATGCCCGAGGGCGGCCGCGTCGTCGCGACGACGCTCGAAGGCAACCGGATGGCCGTCACCGTCGAGAGCCCCAAAGGCGCGGCGGTCCTCCTCGTCGACCTCGAGACGATGAAGGTGGTCAGACGGCTGGAACTCGCCGGAGCGAAGTGACGAAAAGGCCGCGACCGACGCCGCCCGAGCCGCCGGCGTCCTCCCGGCGACGCGGTGCAGAACCCCACGCTTCGCTCTCCCCGTGCCGCGCGGCGCGGCGTATGAAGAGCGACGCCTTCGAACCGCGAGCCGAGCCGCCATGCCCCTGCCCTTTTCCGCCGCCGATCTCGACGACCTCCTCGCCATCCTGACCGCGGCGGCCGACGCCGAGATCCTGCCGCGCTTCCAGCGCCTGGAAGACGACGACGTCGGCACCAAGTCGGGTCCGATGGACCTCGTCACCGTCGCCGACCGCGCCGCCGAGGCCGCGATCGCCGCCGCCGTGGCGGCACGCTTCCCCACCGCCGCCTTCGTCGGCGAGGAGAGCGTCGCCGAGGACCCGGCCCGCCTCGACCTCCTGGGCACCGCCGATCTCGCCATCGTCGTCGACCCGATCGACGGCACCTTCAACTTCGCCTCCGGCCTGCCGCTCTTCGGCGTCATGGCGGCGGTCGTCGCCGGCGGCGAGACGATCGCCGGGATCATCCTCGATCCGCTGACCGGCAGCCACATGACCGCGGTGAAGGGCGAAGGCGCCCGGCTCGGTTTCCGCGACGGCCGCCCGGCGCGGCCGTTGCGCGTCGCCGCGGCGGAGCCGGTCGGCGAGATGCACGGCTGCGTCTCGTGGTCCTACATGCCGGGAAGCCTGCGGGAGACCGTCGCCACCCGCATGGCCCGCCTCGCCGCCACCTACAACTACCGCTGCGCCGCCCACGAATACCGCCTCGCCGCCACCGGCGCCTGCCACGTGCTCGCCTACGGCAAACTCATGCCCTGGGACCACCTCGCCGGCTGCCTGATCCATACGGAAGCCGGCGGCTTCTCGGCCAAGTTCGACGGCTCCCCCTACTGCCCGACCGACATCGGCGGCGGGTTGCTGCTGGCGCCGGATGCGACGAGTTGGCGAGCCTTGCGCGAGGCGCTGATAGAGGGCTGATTTCGGACGAAGGAAGTCCCGACCTGTTCGCCATGCTGCGGAGGCACTTCATCCTGAGGCGCGAGCGCAGCGAGCCTCGAAGGATGAAGCCGAACAGGGAGTTGGTCCGCTCGCAACGAGACGTGATTCGACGAGTTGGTGTGACACCCCCCGAACATGAAGAGGCCCGGCCCCCTCGCGGCGACCGGGCCTCTTTCATCTCTCGCGATCGGCTTCCGATCAGACGCCGATGCCGCGGTCGCGGATCGCCGCTTCGATCTCGTCGAGCACCGAGGCGTCGTCGATCGTCGCCGGCATGTTCCATTCCTGGTGATCGGCGATCTTCTGCATGGTGCCGCGCAGGATCTTGCCCGAGCGGGTCTTGGGCAGACGGTCGACGGTGATCGCCACCTTGAAGGCCGCGACCGCTCCGATCTTGGCCCGCACCAGCGCGACGAGTTCCTTCTCGATCTCCTCCGGCGACTTGGTGACGCCGGCCTTCAGCACCACGAAACCGCAGGGCATCTGGCCCTTCATGTCGTCGTGGACGCCGATGACGGCGCATTCGGCGACGTCGGGATGGGAGGCGAGAACCTCTTCCATACCGCCGGTCGACAGGCGATGGCCGGCAACGTTGATGATGTCGTCGGTGCGCGCCATGATGAAGAGGTAGCCGTCCTCGTCCATGTAGCCGGCGTCACCGGTCTTGTAGTAGCCGGGGAAGTCGACGAGATAGCTGTCGATGAAGCGCTGATCGGCGTTCCACAGCGTCGGCAGGCACGAGGGCGGCAGCGGCAGCTTGATGACGATCGAGCCCATCTCGCCCGCCTTCACCTGATGCATGCCGTCGTCGACGATCTGCACGTCGTAGCCCGGCATCGGCACCGTCGGCGAGCCGTATTTCACGGGAAGGAGGCCGAGGCCGACCGGATTGCCGGCGATCGCCCAACCCGTCTCCGTCTGCCACCAGTGATCGATCACCGGCACGCCGACCTTCTCCTCGGCCCACTTCACCGTGTCCGGATCGGCGCGTTCGCCGGCCAGGAACAGGTTGCGCAGGGACGAGATGTCGTACTTCTTCAGGAACTCGCCGTTCGGGTCTTCCTTCTTGATGGCGCGGAAGGCGGTCGGCGCGGTGAAGAAGCCGGCGACCTCGTACTCCGAGATGATCCGCCAGAAGGTGCCGGGATCCGGCGTGCCGACCGGCTTGCCCTCGAAGACGATGGTGGTCGCGCCGTAGAGCAGCGTGGCGTAGCAGATGTAGGAGTGGCCGACGACCCAACCGACGTCGGACGCCGCCCAGAACACCTCGCCCGGCTCGATGCCGTAGTGGTTCTTCATCGACCAGGCGAGCGCCACCGCATGGCCGCCGTTGTCGCGCACCACGCCCTTGGGCGCGCCGGTCGTGCCCGAGGTGTAGAGGATGTAGAGCGGATCAGTCGCCAGAACCGGCACGCAGGGGACCTCGCGGCCCTTGTTCTTCTCGACCAGCGCGCCGAGATCGTGGTCGCGCGGCGCCTTCAGCTCGGCGGTGACCTGCGGCCGCTGGGTGAGGAACACCGCGTCCGGCTTGTGGGTGGAGAGATCGATCGCCTCGTCGAGCAGCGGCTTGTAGGGCAGCACCTTCTTGCCCTCGATGCCGCAGGAGGCGGTGATCACCGCCTTGGGCTTGGCGTCGTCGATGCGGGTCGAGAGCTCCCGCGGCGCGAAGCCGCCGAACACCACCGAATGGATGGCGCCGAGACGGGCCACCGCCAGCATGGCGATCACCGCCTCCGGGATCATCGGCATGTAGACGATGACGCGGTCACCCTTGACGACGCCGACGTCGGCGAGCGCCGCGGCGGTCGCCTGGACGCGCTCGAGCAACTCGGCGTAGGAGATCTTGGCCTTCACGCCCGTCACCGGGCTGTCGTAGATGATCGCCGTCTGCTCGGCGCGGCCACCCGCCACGTGACGGTCGACGGCGTTGAAGCAGGTGTTCATCTCGGCGCCGGCGAACCAACGGCCGTAGGGACCCGACGACGGATCGAACACCTTGTCCCAGGGCTTGACCCAATCGATCGCCTCGGCGGCTTCGGCCCAGAAGCCCTCCGGGTCCGTCTTCCAGCCCTGATAGACTTCCGCGTATCGGCTCGTCATGGCGCTCCTCCCGTCTGACCCACGATTTTTCGTCGGATTTCGGCCGATAGGCTTTCACACCGGCGCCGACCCGCCGCAATGCTACGTTCGACTACGGCGGCCGGCGATTACGCATTGATCCCGATCAAGAATGTCGGTCTGCAGCGCAACGAGCGCACACTCGTCGATCGTTTTGCCGGGTCGCGAACCCGATCCGCGTCGGCCGGTGGCGGAGCGATCGGCTGCGATGTCGGATCGCCACTTGCTCGACCCGCGAAATCCGATGATCTAGGAAGGATATCGTACCGCCGCCGCCCGGGCGATGGACCAAGTCGCACGACCGGTGCCATGACGCTTCCCGATCTCCCCTTCCTCCTCGCCGCTCTCCCCGCCGCCGCCCTCGTCGGCCTCTCCAAGGGCGGGCTGCCGATCGTCGGCATTCTCGGCGTACCGGTGTTGGCGCTGGTGGTGTCGCCGGTCCAGGCGGCGGGCCTCTTGCTGCCGATCTACGTCGTCTCCGACTGGTTCGGTCTGTGGGCCTATCGGCGCGAATTCGATCGCCGCAATCTGGCGATCCTCATCCCCGGCGCGGTCGCCGGCATCACGCTGGGCTGGGCCACCGCCTCGCTCGTCTCGGAAGTGGCGGTGACGCTGCTCGTCGGCGTCATCGGCCTCGCCTTCGTCGCCGACCGGGCGCTGAAGCGCGGCGCGAGCGGACCGGCGCGGCCGGCGGACATTCCCCGCGGCCTGTTCTGGGGCGCGGTCACCGGCTTCACCAGCTTCGTCTCACATTCCGGCGGCCCGCCCTATCAGGTCTACGTGCTGCCGCAACGGCTGCCCAAGATGGTCTTCGCCGGCACCTCGACCATCTTCTTCACCGTCGTCAACGCGGTGAAGCTGATCCCCTACTGGGCGCTGGGCCAACTGTCGCTCGCCAACCTCGAGAAGGTGGCGATCCTGGTGCCGGCGGCCGTCGCCGCGACGCTCTTCGGTGTCCGGCTCACCCGCCTCTTGCCGGAGAAACTGTTCTTCCGCCTGGTGCTCGCCGCACTGGCGGTGATCTCGGTGAAGCTGGTGATCGACGGCGTGCGCGGGCTCGGCCTCGTCTGAGACCGGGTTCACGAAATTCGGACTCGTCCGAATTTCGTGAGTTTCGGCCTGACCGGCCGACGCCCGTTCGGGCTTGCCTTCGCCCATGAAGTTCCGAAGAGGTCGGAACTTCATGGGCTCGGTCTGAGACGCACGGCAGCGGGCAGCGGATCGCCGCGCCGACCGGACGACGAGGAGATTTCCCCGATCATGGTCGACGGGTGCTCTCCGCGATCGGTCGAATCGACGCGTTTCGCGCCGTCATGATCGACGAACTCTTCGCCGGATCGTTCGAATGCGTGTCGAACCGATCGAAAACCGCGCCCGGCGTCGCGGGATGCCGCGGCATTCCCGGCGGAGCCGCGGCGTTCCCACCGGAGCCCCGGCCTCTTTTCGGCGAGACCGCATTCCCGTCACCGGCGCGGTCCCGACGCTTCCGCATCGACGAAAACAGAGACGCCGCGGAAAATGCCGCGGCGTCTTCAAACGAGTTCGGAGCAGACCCCCTGATCAGTGCAGGGTGGCGCCTCCCGTCAGGCGATTGATCTCGTCCTTCAGCAGCAACTTGCGGCGCTTCATTTCGGCGATCTCGAGCGAATCGCTGCTGGGATGGGCGAGAGCCTCCTTGATCTGTGTTTCGAGAGCAGCGTGCCGGCGTTCGAGCTCCGCAAGATGCGATTCGATGGACATTGCTCCTGCCTCCTTGGTTGGGCATAACGAGATCATCATGTCATGAAAATGAGACCATGCAATCGGCATACTGCCGGATTGCACCGCTTCGTGAAGTGGCGCAGCCGGTCCCACCGCACCACCGTCGCCACCCGATACGATGTCCTCGCGGATCGATTTCTCCGGCCGCGAAGGCACGGCCGATTTCGTTTCGCCGCACGAACCGGAGGCTGCCCTTTTTCGATCCGATGGACTATTCTTCCTCCCGTCCGAGCCGACCATGCGCATTCCGCGCACCACCGGCCGGCGTTCACACGTGTCCTTCATCGATGAACGAAAAGTCGGTCGCCCGGACATGACGGAAGAAGAAGAGAAAGACATCCGCGCCGAACTGGCCCGCCTGCGCCAGGAGCACCGCGATCTCGATTTCGCGATCGGCGCCCTCTCCGACACCGGCCGGGGCGACCATCTCACCCTGCAACGGCTGAAGAAGAAGAAGCTGGCGATCAAGGACCGCATCGGCCACCTCGAGGACCGTCTCGTCCCCGACATCATCGCCTGAACCGCGGAATGTTCCGGGATCTCCCGGTGGCCGGATGTCGGCTTGCGCCGGGGAAGGTGATCGGTTATGTCGCCCGCTTCCCCGTTTCACCCTCATGAGGACCAGATGGTCGCATCCACCCCGCCGGTCGCCGTCATCATGGGCAGCCAGTCCGATTGGGAGACCATGCGCCACGCCGCCGAGACGCTCGACGCCCTCGGCATCGCCCACGACGACCGCATCGTCTCCGCCCATCGCACCCCCGAACGCATGTTCGACTTCGCCAAAGGCGCCAAGGCGGCCGGGTTCCAGGTGATCATCGCCGGCGCCGGCGGCGCCGCGCATCTGCCCGGCATGACGGCGGCGCTCACCTCGCTTCCGGTCTTCGGCGTTCCGGTCGAGAGCAAGGCGCTCAGGGGTGAGGACAGCCTCCTCTCCATCGTCCAGATGCCGGCCGGAATCCCGGTCGGCACGCTCGCCATCGGCCGCGCCGGTGCGGTCAACGCCGCGCTCCTCGCCGCCGCCGTGCTGGCGCTCCACGATCCCGCCCTCGCCGACCGGCTCGACGCCTGGCGCAGCCGCCAGACCACGGTCGTCGCCGAACGACCGGTCGACACCCCCTGAGGCCTGCCATGACCGACCCCGCCGCCCGCCCCGTCCGCACCGTCGGCATCCTCGGCGGCGGTCAGCTCGGCCGCATGATGGCGCTCGCCGGCGCCCGGCTCGGCCTGCGCTCGGTGGTGCTCTGCCCGGATCCCGACAGCCCGGCCTTCGAGGTCGCCGCCGAGCACATCGTCGCCGCTTACGAGGACGAGGCCGCCCTCGCCGATTTCGCCGCGCGGGTCGACGTCGTCACCTACGAGTTCGAGAACGTACCGGCGGCGACCGCCGCCTTCCTCGCCGCCCGCGTGCCCGTCCGCCCCGGACCGCGCTCGCTCGAAGTGTCGCAGGACCGCCTCGCCGAGAAGACCTTCCTCGCCGCACTCGGCATCCCGACCGCCCCGTTCCGCGCCGTCGACGAGCGCGCCGACCTCGAGGCGGGCCTCGCCGAGATCGGCTTCCCGGCCGTGCTCAAGACCCGCCGCTTCGGCTACGACGGCAAGGGCCAGGCGAAGATCGGCAATCCCGACGACGTCGGTCCGGCGTTCGACGCCATGAGGGGCCAACCGGCCATCCTCGAGGGCTGGGTGCCCTTCTCCCGCGAGATCTCGGTGCTGACCGCCCGCGACGTCGAAGGCCGCATGGTCACCTACGACGTGCCGGAGAACCGCCATCGTCAGCACATCCTGAAATTCTCGCGCGTCCCCGCCGGCCTCGCGCCGACCACCGAGGCGGCCGCCCGCCGCATCGGCGAGAGCGTCGCCGATGCGCTCGAACACGTCGGCGTCATCACCGTCGAACTCTTCCTTCTGGAGACCGCCGAGGGCGAACGCCTGATCGCCAACGAAATCGCGCCGCGCGTCCACAACTCCGGCCACTGGACCGAGAGCGCCTGCCTCGTCTCCCAGTTCGAGAGCCACATGCGCGCCGTCGCCGGCCTGCCGCTCGCCGGTCCCGTCCGCCATTCCGACGTCGAGATGGAGAACCTGATCGGCGACGAGGCCCGCGACCCGGAGCGCTATCTCGCCGAAGCCGGGGCTTCGCTCCATCTCTACGGCAAGACCGAGATCCGGGCCGGCCGCAAGATGGGCCACGTCAATCGCATCCGCCCGCGCGGCCTCGCCGGCGCCTGAGAGAAGCGGCGGAGAAACGCGCGCGACGTGTGGACAGGCCGCTTCGATTCTGCTACGGAACCGCCACTTCGCGAGCGGCACACGCGTGCCGTGACCGAGTGCTTTTCCCCGATCGTCATCGTTCGCCGGGTTTTCCGGGTGGTGGCCGTCGTCGGGGTGGGGTGCTCTTGGCGAAATTCGAACACACTCAAGATGGGATCGAACGCGTGCAGGTTCTCGTTCGCGACAACAACGTCGACCAGGCTCTCAAGGCGCTGAAGAAGAAGATGCAGCGCGAGGGTATCTTCCGCGAGATGAAGCTCCGCGGTCACTACGAGAAGCCCTCGGAGAAGAAGGCGCGCGAGAAGGCCGAGGCCGTTCGCCGCGCCCGCAAGCTCGCTCGCAAGCGTGCTCAGCGCGAAGGTCTCCTGCCGGGCAAGCCCGCCGCCAAGCGTTGATCGCCCGTCGCGAGACGTGAGATGATGGAACCGTGACGCGTCGATGGGCGCGTGACGGTTCTTCGTTTTTCTCGACCGCGCCAGGGGTCTTCGCCCCTGCGAGCGAAACCGCCGAACCGGATGTTCCGGGCCGCCGCGCGATCATGCAGGAGCCGCACCGATGTCGCTCGCCGCACTCGACCTCCGCTTCCCCCGCGCCCTCGGCGCCCGTGTTTTCGGCGCCGCGATGACCGTCGCCGTCTTCGGCGGCCTCGCCGGCTGCGGCCAGGTGAACGGCGGCTACGGCGGCGGCACCGGCGGCGGTGGTGCGGCCCAGCTCTCGGCCGATGCCGGCGCCGGCTCGCAGGCCAACATCGCCTCGCTCACCGAGGTGATCAAGGCCAATCCCAACGACGCCAACGCCTACAACATCCGCGGCACCGCCTTTGCCCGCGGCGGCGACGCCAAGTCGGCCCTCGCCGATTTCGATCAGGCGCTGAAGATCGCCCCCGACTTCCATCAGGCCTGGGCCAACAAGGGCCTCGCCTATCGCCGGCTCGGCCGCTTCGATCTGGCGGTCGACGCCTATTCGCGCGCCATCGCCATCAAGCCGGACTACGACACCGCCTATCTCGGTCGTGGCGCCGTGCGCCGCCAGCTCGGCCAGATCGATCTGGCGCTCGCCGACTATTCGGAAGCCATCCGCATCAATCCGCGCAACCCCGGCGCCTACCACGATCGCGCCATCGCCCGGCAGGGCCAGGGCGACAAGGCCGGCGCCATGGCGGACTATTCCGCCGCCATCGAACGCGACGCCTCGGCGCCGGAACCCTTCAACGCCCGCGGCCTGCTCAAGGTCGAGAACGGTGACCTGCGCGGCGCCCTCGACGATTTCAACGGCGCCCTCAACAACGACCTCTATTTCGGCGAGGCCTGGATCAATCGCGGCATCGTCGAGGAGCAGCTCGGCGACCGCAAGGACGCGCTCGCCTCCTGCCAGCGCGGCGCCGCCATCGTGCCGACCTCCAAGCTCGGCCAGGACTGCGTCCGCCGCCTCGCCGGCGCCCGCTGAAACACGCCCCGCCGGTCGGCGGCTCCACACCCCGCGGCGGCGCCGTTTCGAACGCCGCCCGCCGCCGTGGTTGACGAATACCTGCCGCGACACGCCCATCCGCGCCGACACCGCTGGTGAAGCGTTCACCCGGACGGCGGGTTGTTCGCCGATGGACCGATTTTTCGGATTCGTTTCCTTGCCGTCGCCATGATCGTGCCTATTCTCGGCACGCCGTGGCTTCGAATCTTCACGCTGAAGATGTCGTCTCCACGGGATCGTTTCGGCGCCTCGCGCGCGCGACGAACCGTTCCGGGCAGCCCGTCGCAGGGCGCCGTCCCACGAGAGGGGGTTCACATGAAGAAGTTTCTCGTCCTCGCCGTCGCCGCCGTCGCGCTCGCCGGCTGCAACACCACGTCCCAGACCGACCGCACCCTCGGTGGCGCCGCCATCGGCGCCGGCACGGGCGCGCTGATCGGTGCGGCCACCGGCGGTGGCGGCCGCGCCGTGGCCACCGGCGCCCTCATCGGTGCCGGCACCGGCGCCGTCGTCGGTGCCGCCACCACGCCGAAGCGCTGCGTCGCCTACGACGACTACGGCCGCCGCTATCGCGTGCCCTGCCCGTGATCGACGTCGGACGGGCGCCGCCACCGGCGTCGCCCGCCCCATCGATACGAAGAGAGCCCCGGATCGGCCGATCTCGGGGCTCTCTCTTTTCGTCCGCGGTGAGAAGCCGGCGGCCGAGGCCGCCCGCTCCCGTTCCCGATCATGAGACCTGTGCGCGGATAGGTCTCGACGACCGTCATCTGACGTGATTCACTCA
>NZ_DAIPZB010000058.1:0-21343 GCF_036782435.1 Pinisolibacter sp.
TTAAACGCATCAAATCAACATGATGGTCCAACCGCGCACAGGTCTCATCATACCGCGCTCACGAATTTTCGACTCGATCGGCGTGGGCCCACCGAAGGCCCTCGCATCCGGTCCTCTCCCCCCTTGTGGGGGAGAGACGGAGAGAGCGGTCACTCCGGAAGACTCCGCAAGTGCAAGAGTTCGAGGACAGGTCGTATACCCCTCTCCCTCTCCCTCTCCCTCTCCCTCCCCCACGAGGGGAGAGGGGACGTCGGAGCACCGACCTTCGAAACCGAACCGCCCGGAAAACGGTCAGAACTTCGCAAGACTGGTATCAGGGCTCATTGCCAGACACTCCCCGACGAGGTCCGCGCTCCCGAACGACAGAAGCCGTCATCCCCGGCGAGCGAAGCGAGGGAAGGGGATCCAATGGCCTTTCAACGGGTTGAGAGGCCGATGGATCCCCTTCCCCTCCGCTTTGCTCCGGCCGGGGATGACGGCCGAGTGCGTGAGCATCGGGCGGGACAACCGATCTCAGCGGATGACCCGGGCGCCCTTGCCCTTCATGATCGCCTCGACCTCCTTGACGTTGACCATCGAGGTATCGCCGGGGGTGGTCATGGCGAGGGCGCCGTGGGCGGCGCCGTATTCCACCGCGGCCTGCGGGCCCTTGTCCATCAGGAAGCCGTAGGCGAGGCCCGAGGCGAAGCCGTCGCCGCCGCCGACGCGGTCGTAGATCTCGAGGTTCTCGCGCATCGGCGCCTCGTAGAAGGCGCCGCCGGCCCAGAGGATGGCGCCCCAGTCGTTGACCGACGCGGTCTTGGCGTTGCGGAGCGTGGTGGCCGCCACCTTGAAGTTCGGATAGGCCGCGACCGCGGTTTCGATCATCTTCTTGAAGTTGGCCGGGTCGATCTTGGAGATGTGCTCGTCGAGGCCTTCGACCTCGAAGCCGAGACAGGCGGTGAAGTCCTCCTCGTTGCCGAGCATGACGTCGACGTGGTGGGCGATCTCGCGATTGACCCGCTGCGCCGCGTCCTTGCCGCCCTGGCTCTTCCACAGCTGGCCACGGTAGTTGAGGTCGTAGGAGACGATGGTGCCGTACTTCTTGGCCGCGGTGACCGCCTCGATCACCACCTCGGAGGTGTTGGGGGCGAGCGCGGCGAAGATGCCGCCGGTGTGGAACCAGCGGACGCCCTCTTCCCCGAAGAGCCTGTCCCAGTCCACTTCGCCGGGCCTGATCTGCGAGGCGGCGGAGTGGCCGCGGTCGTTGCAGCCGAGCGCGGCGCGCGGACCGTAGCCCTTCTCGGTGAAGTTCAGGCCGACGCGGGTGTTGCGGCCGATGCCGTCGAACTCGCGCCAGATGATGTGGGAGGTGTCGACCCCGCCTTGGCAGATCAGGTCTTCGACCAGCCAACCGACGTCGTTGATCGGCAGCGCGGTGACGACCGACGAGCGTTTGCCCCAGCATTTGCGCATGGCGCGGGCGACGTTGTACTCGCCGCCGCCTTCCCACACCTGGAAGGTGCGGGTGGTACGCACCCGGCCGAAGCCGGGGTCGAGGCGCAGCATCACCTCGCCGAGCGAGACACAGTCCCACTTGCACTCTTCCGGCTTGCGGATGGTCAGGATCTCGCTCATCTCACTTCCCCCGAATGGTGCGGATCATCGCGATGGTGTCGCGGACCTTCTTCTCGATGCCGGCGAAGTCCCTGGCGTCGAGCATCTCCTTGGTGATCAGCTTCGAGCCCATGCCGGCGCAGACGATGCCGGCCTTGAACCACTTGGTGAGCGATTCCTCGGTCGGATCGACGCCGCCGGTCGGCATGATCTTGGTCCACGGGCAGGGGCCGAGCATGTTCTTGACGAAATCCGGACCGCCGACCGACGAGCCGGGGAAGATCTTGACGATCTCGACGCCCAGCTCTTCGGCGTAGCCGATCTCGGTCGCCGAGCCGCAGCCGGGCGAATAGGGGATCTTGCGGCGGTTGCAGACCTTGGCGACGTCGGGATTGAGGAGCGGGCCGACGACGAACTTGGCGCCGTTGGCGATGTAGATCCCGGCGGTCGGCGCATCGACCACCGAACCGACGCCCATGATCACCGAGGGGTCGGCGGCCGCGAAGTGACGGGCGACCTCGAGGAAGACGTGGGGCGCGAAGTCGCCGCGGTTGGTGAACTCGATCGCCTTGGCGCCACCGTCGGCGCAGGCCTGGATGACGTTCTTACAGAGCTCGACATCGGGATGATAGAAGACCGGGATCACGCCCTGGTCGATCATCGCCGCCAATACCGACATGCGGTCGTGTCTCATCGCGGACATCCTCTTTCTTGCGGTCTTTTCGACGGAGATCTCACCGACCGTCGGGCGCGGCCGTCGTCGACGGCGCCACGGGTGTGCGGACGCATCCTCGCGCCCACCGTCGTCGGAACCATGCGCATGGTCCCACTCGATCGGCTACCTGTCAACCTATCAGATAGGTTGTTCGGGTCGTGGATTTCTGGCACTCTTCGGCCATGACGGCCTTCGATCTCACCCCGCTCGAGCACGGCTCGCTCACCGAACGCACGGTCGAAGTGTTGCTCGACCGGATCGTGACGCGCGGCCTCGAACCGGGCACCTCGCTGCCCTCGGTGGCGGTGTTGGCGGAGAGCCTGGGGGTGAGCCGACCGGTGGTGCGCGAGGCGCTCAATGCCCTGAAGGCGCTCGGCATCATCGACATCGCCAACGGCAAGAAGGCGGTGATCCGCGATCTCGACGGCGAGGTGCTCAGGATCTTCTTCCGCCGCGCTCTGCAGATCGTCGACGACTCGGTGCGCGAGGTGATGGAGGTCCGGACCGGCATCGAGATCCGCGCCGCGGCGCTCGCCGCCCGCAACCGCAGCGATCTCCACCTCGCGGTGCTGAAGGCGCTGGTCGGTCGGATGGAGGCGGCGGTCGACGAGGCCGCGGCCTTCGCCCGACACGACTCCGCCTTCCATCTCGCCATCGCCGAGGCGAGCGGCAACCGGCTGATCTTCCACGTGGTCGAATCGCTCGAGGCGGCGCTGCGCAACGCCTCCTATCAGGGCGTGCGGGCGATCACCGAACACGGCCGCGTCCACGACGTCATCGACGAACATCGCGCCATCGTCGCGGCGATCGAGGATCGCGACGAGGCGCGCGCGGCGGCGCTGATGCACGACCACATCGCCGCGGCGATGACGCGGATGGGAATCGCCGCCTGAAGCGCGCGCCGGGCGGGTCACAGCACCGCGCCGATGTGCCAGGGGACGAATTCGTCGTCGCCGTAGCCGAAGGCTTCGCTCTTCGTCTTCTCGCCCGAGGCGACCGCCAGGATGCGGGCGTAGATCTCGGCGCCGACGTCGTCGACGCTGACCACGCCGTCGAGGATGCGGCCGGCGTCGATGTCCATGTCCTCGGCCATGCGGCGAGCGAGATCGGAGTTCGACGCCACTTTGATCGACGGGGTCGGCCGACAGCCGAAGCAGGAGCCGCGGCCGGTGGTGAAGACCACGACATTGGCGCCGCCGGCGACCTGCCCGGTCGCCGAGACCGGGTCGTAGCCGGGGGTGTCCATGAAGACGAGGCCGCGGGCCGTCACCTTCTCGGCGTAGCGCACCACATCGACCAGCCGACTGCGGCCACCCTTGGCGACGGCACCGAGCGACTTCTCGAGGATGGTGGTCAACCCGCCGCGCTTGTTGCCGGGGGACGGATTGTTGTCGAGCGAGGCACCGGTCGAGGCGACATAGGCCTTCCACCAGTCGAGCCGAGCCTGGAGTTTGGCCGCGATCTCGGGTTCGGCGCGGGCGGTCAGGAGATGTTCGGCGCCGTAGATCTCCGGCGTCTCGGAGAGGATCGCCGTGCCGCCGGCGGCGGCGAGGCGATCCATCGCCGCGCCCAGCGCCGGGTTGGCGGTGATGCCGGAGAAGCCGTCGGAGCCGCCGCACTGCAGGCCGACCACGAGTTCCGAGGCCGGCACCTCCTCGCGGATCGCCCGCGACGCGGCTTCGGCCATGGGCGCGAGCAGCGTCAGCGCCTTTTCGACCGCCGAGCGCGAGCCGCCGACGTCCTGGATGTCGAAGCCGGTGATCGCCGCGCCGGGCCCCGCCTTGGCGTAGAGGGCGATCTGGTTGACCTCGCAGCCCAGCCCGATCAACAGCGATGCCGCGAAGTTCGGGTGTGCCAGATAGCCGGCGAGGGTGCGCCGGAGGATCGCCGGGCCGTCGCCGCCGGTCGACATGCCACAGCCCTGGCCGTGGACGATCGGCACGAAGCCGTCGATGCCGGGCCATCGCGGCAGAAGGGTGCGGTTCGCCTCCTCGGCGATGCGGCGAACGACGGTGACCGAGCAGTTCACCGAGGCGACGATGCCGATGAAGTTGCGGGTGCCGACGCGGCGGTCGGCGCGGCGGTAGCCGCGGAAGGTGGCGGGGCCGGGATCGGGCAGCGGACGGGCGGTCTGGGCGACGGCGCGGCGCTCGGTCCCGGAGGCGAAACCGAGGTTCTCGGAGTGGACGTGGGCGCCGGCGGCGATGTCGGCGAGCGCCTCGCCGATCGGTTGGGCATATTTCATCACCGCCGTTCCGCGGGCGATCGGCTTCAGCGCCACCTTGTGGCCGGCGGGGACGGGCTCGACGGCGACGACTTTCGCGGTGACGGCGTCGCCGGGCGAGAGCGCGCGGATCGCCACGCCCACGTCGTCGTCGGCGGCCAGCACCACCACGCCCGGCGCAGTCATCCCGCGGTCTCCTTCACCGTCGCCTCGACCGTCGCTTTGGCGCCGAGGCGATAGAGCCGGTCGAGCGCCGACTCGACGGCGCTCGTGAAGCGCCGGTCGGCGGGCAGGTCGGCGCCGAAGATCTCGCCGACGCCGACGAGCGCCGGGGCGAGACGGGAAGCGACCGGTCCGGCGGCATCGGCGATGGCGCGCAGGCGCGCGGCCAACGGATCGCGCACGTCGATCGCCGCGCCCTTCTCGTCGACGCCGGTGACGTAGCGCATCCAGGCGGCGACGCCGAGGGCGGCACGATCGATCGGGAGGCCGGCGTTCAGCCGGTCGCGGATGGTGCCGAGCAGGCGCTGCGGCAGCTTCTGCGACCCGTCCATGGCGATCTGCCAGGTGCGGTGCTTCAGCGCCGGATTGCGGAAGCGGGCGAGGAGATCGGCGCGATAGATCGCGAGATCGGTCGCGAGCGGAGGCAGCGTCGGGGCGCTCTCGTGGGCCATCAGCCCTTCGATCAGCGCGGCGAGCGCCGGCTCGCCCATGGCGGCGGCGACGGTCTCGTGGCCCATCAGATAGCCGAGATAGGCGAGCGTCGAGTGCGAGCCGTTGAGCATGCGCAGCTTCATCAACTCGTAGGGGGCGACATCGGCCACGAACTCGACACCGACCGTCTCCCAGGCGGGACGCCCGAGGGAGAAGTCGTCCTCGACCACCCATTGGGTGAAGGGCTCGGTCATGATCGGCCAGGCATCCTCGAGGCCGAGCGCTGCGGCGACCGCCGCCCGATCGGCGTCGGTGGTCGCCGGCACGATGCGGTCGACCATGGTGGAGGGGAAGCGCACCTCGCCGGCGACCCAGCGGCCGAGATCGGCATCGGCGAGTTCGGCGAAACGGCGGACGAGGCCGCCGAGGGTGTGGCCGTTCGACGGGAGATTGTCGCAGGCGAGCACCGTGAACGGGCGGAGCCCGGCGGCGCGGCGGGCCTTCAGGCCGGCGACGATCACCCCGAGGGTGGTCTTCGGCCGATCGAGGTTTTCGAGATCGTGGCGGATGTCGGGGTCGTCTTCGCGCAGGCGGCCGGTCGCCGGGTCGTGGCTGTAGCCCTTCTCGGTGACGGTGGTGGAGACGATGCGCACCCCCGGCTCGGCGAGGCGGCGGACGAGGAGGGCGGGATCCTCCGGCGCCACCATCAGTCCGGTCGAAGCGCCGATCACCCGGCGGCGGGCGCCGGAGCCGTCGACGGCGGAAACGGTGTAGAGCCCGTCCTGCGGCGCCAACGCATCGCGCGTGTCGGGGGAGCGCAGGGAGACGCCGAGGATGCCCCAGGCGGGATCCTGCGCCAGGATCGCGTCGGTGTAGACCGCCTGATGGGCGCGGTGGAAGGCGCCGATGCCGAGATGGACGATGCCGGTGGCGAGGGTCCTCCGGTCGTAGCCGAACCGCTCCACCGAGGCGGGAAGACGATCGAGGGTGGCTTGGCAGAGACGATCCATGATGTGTCCCGAAGGTGGTGCGACCGCCGGATCCGTCGGACCGGCGGGGCCGAGAGGTCGAGCGCTCCGCGAGCCGCGGAGCGCCGGAGCCTCAGGTGTTCGACCGCTTGGCGCGGGCGACGATCTGGGTCGGGTTGACGAAGCGCAGGGCGATGATCAGCCAGACCAGCGTCGTCACCATGTAGATGACGGCCATGGCGTCGATCGACTGGACGGCGCGGACGCCGGCGGCGAAGACGGCATAGTAGAGCGCCACCACCAGGGTCTGCGAGCCGGGACCGGCGACCAGGAAGGTCAGTTCGAACATGGCGATGGTCCTGACCAGTACCAGCAGCAGCGCGGCGAGAACGCCCGGCAACAGGATCGGCACCAGCACGTAGATGAAGACCTTCAGCGTATTGGCGCCGAAGACGCGGGCGGCGGACTCGATGCGCGGGTCGATCTGTTCGATGAAGGGGATCATCACCAGCACGACGAAGGGCACCGTCGGCACCAGATTGGCCAGGATGACGCCGGCGAGCGAGCCACCGAGACCGGATTTGTAGAGCACGGTGGCGAGCGGGATGCCGTAGGTCACCGGCGGGACCAGCAGCGGCAGCAGGAGAAGCAGGAGGACCGCCTTCTTGCCGGGGAAGTCGCGACGCGCCAGCGCATAGGCCGCCGGCACGCCGAACAGGCCGGCGAGCGCCACCACCGAGCCGACCACCTGGAAGGTGACCCACAGCACGTCGCCGAGTTGGAACTCGTCCCAGGCGGCGAAGTACCACTTGGTGGTGAAGCCGGCGGGCAGCCACGTGCCGAGCCAACGGGTGGCGAAGGACGAGGTCACGACCGAGCCGATGAGGCCGGCGAGGTTGAGGACGAAGAAGCCGACCAGCACCCAGATGGCGGCGGCCCACAGGCGGGTGGAGAGCGGGGTTCGAGACACGATCATGGCCGCCTCCTCAACCCTTGGCCGCGGCGACGGGGCCGCGATAGAGCAGGGTGCGTCCACCGAGCACGACCACCACGACCATGAGCTGGACGGCGCCCATGATCATCGCGATCGCCGAGGCGAGCGAGTAGTCGTATTCCTCGAAGGCGGCCTGATAGGCGGCGATCGAGATGACCCGCGTCGTATTGGCCGGGTCACCGACCAGCACCGCCGAGGGCAGTACCGAGAAGGCCTGGACGAAGCTCAGGCAGAAGGTGATGGCCAGCCCCGGCAGCAACAGCGGCAGGAAGATCTCGCGGAACCGCGCCGCCGGCGAGGCGCCGAGCGTGGCCGCCGCCTGTTCGAGCGAGGGATCGATGCCGGTGACGTAGGACAGCGTCAAGAGGAAGGTGAAGGGGAAGATGGCGATCACCAGCGACAGGAACACGCCCCAGTAGGTGTGCACCACGTGCAGCGGCTGAGAGATCACCCCGAGCCACATCAGGGTGCGGGTGAGCCAGCCCTGCGGTCCGAAGTAGAACAGCATGCCTTCGGCGATCAGCACGGTGCCGAGGGTGATCGGCAGAACCAGGATGGTGGTGAGGAGGCGCTGGCGCTTCATCAGCCGCACCCGAAAGGCGATCGGCACGGCGAGGAAGAGATTGAGCAACGTCACCGGCAGGGCGAGGCGCAACGTCGTCCAGATCGTCTTGGACAGGAAGGGCTCGGTGAAGAAGCGCTGGTAGTTGGTGAGCGCGGCGCCGCCGTTCTTGGGCTGGAACGACAGCCACAGGCCGTAGAAGAACGGGTAGACGAAGAGGGCGATCGCCAGGAGCACGCAGGGGACGACGAGCAGCGTCACGCCGTCGAGACCGCGGATCCTGAGGCGTTGGGCGAGCGTCGGGCCGCTATCGCGGGCGGCGGAAGAGGCGGCGGTCACGGCTTCTCCTCCGGATAGACGAGCACGCGATCGGGATCGGCGCCGAGACGGACGAGATCGCCAACCGGGTGGGCGGAGGGGGCGGAGAAGAACACCTCGAGGCCGCCGGCGGTGCGGGCGAGGCCGTGGTACTCGCGGCCGCGATACTCGATGGTCTCGATCGTCGCCGGGATGCCCGACGCCGCGTCGGTCGGCGCGAGGTCGTCGGGGCGCGCCATGGCGATGCCGACGGCGCCGTCGCGCACGCCGTCGCGGGCGTGGCCGATCAGGCGGGCGCCGTCGCCGACGTCGAGGGTGACGAGGTCGCCGTCGCGGGCGATCACCTTGCCGGGCACGCGGTTGCGGAAGCCCATGAAGTCGGCGACGTCGAGATGGGCGGGCGAGGCGTAGAGCTCGGCCGGCGTGCCGACCTGACGGATGACGCCCTCGCGGATGACGACGATGCGGTCGGCCAGCGACAGCGCCTCTTCCTGGTCGTGGGTGACGTAGATGGTGGTCGAGCCGAGCGACTGATGGATGCGGCGGATCTCGCCGCGCATCTCGAGGCGCAGCTTGGCGTCGAGGTTGGAGAGCGGCTCGTCCATCAACACCAGCGGCGGCTCGATGACGATGGCGCGGGCGATGGCGACGCGCTGCTGCTGACCGCCGGAGAGCTGGCCGGGCAGCTTGTCGGCCTGACTGGACAGCCGCACGGTGGCCAGCACCGCGTCGACGCGCGCGGCGATCTCCGCCTTGGGCACGCCGCGCATCTTGAGGCCGAAGCCGACGTTCCGGCGCACGCTCATGTGCGGGAACAGGGCGTAGTTCTGGAACACCATGCCGAAGCCGCGTTCCTCCGGCCGCAGCGTGTCGATGCGGGTGTCGTCGAGCATGATGCGGCCGCCGGTGACGTCGAGCAGGCCGGCGATGCAGTTGAGTGCCGTGGTCTTGCCGCAACCGGAGGGGCCGAGGAGAGCGATGAACTCGCCGCGACGGATGGTCAGGTTCAGGCCTTTCAGGGCGTTGAACGTGCCGAAGTCACGGCTCATGTCCTCGAGGCGAAGGGTTTCGAACTTCGTCGTCGCGACGGTCATGGTGGGCACTCGGCTCCGATGATGGCGGCCGTGGAGCGGAACCGGCCGCGCGAGTGGGGCTCCCCCGCGGCCGCGGGTCCGCGGGGGAGCAGCGAGAGGGTGAGGCGGCGGGGCGACGCCGATCACTTACCCTTGCGCGATCCGACTTCCTCGTCCCACTTGCGGAACGCGGCGACCATCTTGTCCGCCGGCAGCGGCAGGACGGTCGGATTGTCGGCGATGAGCTTGTCGTAGGCGGGACGGCCGAATTCCTTCAGCGCGTCCTGGCTCTCCTTCGGCGCCATCGACAACGGCACGTTCTTCACCGCCGGGCCGGGATAGAAGTAGCCCTCGTCGTAGGCGTAGGCCTGCTGTTCGGGCATCAGCAGGAAGTTCATGAGGTCGAGCACGACCGCGAGCTTCTCCGGCTTCACGCCCTTGGGGATGCACATGTAGTGGGCATCGGTGACCCACTTGAAGCCCTTGACGGCGAAGACTTCCGCCGACTTCGGCACGACGCCGAGGACGCGCGGATTGATGTCCCAGCCGGTGGTCGAGGCGATCATGTCGACCGAGCCTTCGCCGAGCGCCTTCATCGTCGGCGTGGTGCCGGTCGGATAGCTCTCGATGGTCTCGCCGAGTTCCTTCAGATAGGCCCAGGTCTTGTCCCAGCCCTTGATCGGATCCATCGGATCGGCATCGCCGAGGATGTAGGGCAGGCCCATCAAGAAGGTGCGGCCGGGGCCGGAGTTGGCCGGCCGGGCATACATGAAGCGCTTCGGATTGGCCTTGGCCCAGGCGAGGAGTTCCTCGGCGGTCTTCGGCACGGTCTTCACCCGTTCCGGCGCATATTCGAAGAGCGGGCCGGAGGGGTAGTAGGTGACGACGACGCCCTGGCCCTGGGCGAGGCTCTGCATGGCCCAGGCCGGCGGCAGATAGATGTCCTGCAGCTTCGGCAGGTCGGCGGCATGCGCCGGCATCAGCTCGACCCACAGCTTCTGATCGATGCCGGCGGCCAGCGCGTCGGTGCCGGTGAGCACCAGATCGATGTCGACCGAATTGGCGTCCTGCTGGGCCTTGAGCTTGCCGGGCAGTTCGGGCGCCGGCGCCTTGGAGAAGGTGATCCTAGAGACCCAGTCGGGCTTGGCCTTGCGGTAGTTGTCGATCGCCTTCTGGGTCAGGGCCAGATTGCCGGCGACGTCGACGACGTTGAGGGTGACGGGCGAGGCGGGCTTCGCCAGGGCCGCGAACACGGGGGCGCCGCTCGCCGCCAGACCGGCGAGACCGCCGGTGGCCACGAGGAAGCTGCGTCGAGACAGCGAATGATCGGACATGAGGCTCTCCCTATTGTTTTCGTCTTCATCGTCCGCCGCTGTCGACGCCCGGCGGATGAGCGTTGGTCGGCCTCGGCGCGCGTCGCGCCGGGGCGCGCCGTCACAGCCGATAGGCCGCTGCGGCGAGATCGTGCGCCAGTTCGCGAGCGAGATCGAGCGCCTCGTCCTCGTCGAGCCGGTGGGTGACGACGAGTTCGGCGAGGAAGCCGCAGTCGATGCGGCGCGACACGTCGTGGCGAGCCGGGATCGAGGGGAAGGCGCGGGTGTCGTCGTTGAAGCCGACGGTGTTGTAGAAGCCGGCGGTCTCGGTCACCTGCTCGCGATAGCGCCGCATGCCCTCGGGGCTGTCGTGGAACCACCACGCCGGGCCGAGCCTGAGGATCGGATAGTGGCCGGCGAGCGGCGCCAGTTCGCGCGAATAGGTGGTCTCGTCGAGGGTGAAGAGGATCACCGAGAGGCCGCGTTCGTTGCCGAAGCGGTCGAGCAGCGGCTTCAGCGCGCCGACATAGTCGGTGCGGGTGGGGATGTCGGCGCCCTTGTCGGAGCCGAAGGCCTCGAAGAGGGCGGCGTTGTGATTGCGCCAGGCACCGGGGTGGATCTGCATGACGAGCCCGTCGTCGAGACTCATCTTCGCCATCTCGGTCAGCATCTGGGCGCGGAACAGCTCGGCCTCGGCCGGGCTCGCGGCGCCGCGGCGGACCTTGGTCCACAGCGCCTCGGCCTCGACCTTCGACAGGTCGGCGGTGGCCGCGGTCGGGTGGCCGTGGTCGGTGGAGGTGGCGCCCCTCGCCTTGAAGAAGGCGCGGCGGCGGCGATGCGCCTCGAGGTAGCTCTCGAAGGTGCCGATGTCGACGTCGGCGATCGCCGCGAACCGATCGAGGTTGTCGAGGAAACCACGGGCTTCCGGGTCGACCACCGGGTCGGGGCGATAGGCGGTGATCACCCGTCCCTTCCAACCGGAGGCGCGGATGGCGGCGTGATGGGCAAGATCGTCGAGCGGGCTCTCGGTGGTGGCGAGAACCTCGATGTTCATCCGTTCGAAGAGGGCGCGGGGACGGAACTCCGGCTGCTTCAGGCAGTCGTCGATGCGGTCGTAGAGCCGGTCGGCGTTCTCGGCCGAAGGCGCCTCGGTGATACCGAACAGGGTCTCGAAGGCGTGGGAGAGCCACATTCGCGACGGGGTGCCGCGGAAGAGCTTCCAGTTCGAGCAGAACAGCCGCCAGATCCTGCGGCCGTCGGTCTCGACCGGGCCGCCGTCGCGGCGTGGTACGCCGAGATCCTCGAGGCGGACACCCTGGCTCATCAACATGCGGAAGACGTAGTGGTCGGGCACGACGAAGAGGGTCGCCGGGTCGGCGAAGGGCTCGTCGGTGGCGAACCATCGCGGATCGGTGTGGCCGTGCGGAGAGACGATCGGCAGGTCGCGGACGCGCTCGTAGAGCCGGCGGGCGACGGCCCTCGTCGCGGGATCTGCGGGGAACAGGCGGTCGGGATGAAGCATCTCGGAGGCGTCTTTTTCTCGCTGGATCGGCGGTCGGGCGCGGACCCGGCGGGGCGGGTCCTTCGATCGATATGAAGACTAGTATGGAAGTTTTTCCTTCGCAAGGGAAAACTCGTGTGATAGTCTGTGAATCATGGACCTCGTCACCCTCCCCGAGATGGCCACGTCAGCCGAACCGATCGCCCGTCGATTGGTGGACTGGTTGCGTCACGCCATCGTGACGATGCGGATCCGGCCCGGTGAGAAGCTCTCCGAGCAGGATCTGGCGCGGCGCTTCGGCGTGTCGCGGCAGCCGGTGCGCGAGGCTTTCATCAAGCTGGCCGAATCGGGGCTGGTGCGGGTGCTGCCGCAGCGCGGCACCATGGTGGTGAAGATCTCGATCGAGGCGGTCGAGGATGCTCGATTCATCCGCGAGGCGATCGAGTGCGCGGTGGCGCGCGAGGCGGCGCGACGCGGCGACGCTCGGGCCCTGGCCGACGTCAGGGCCTGCCTCGAAGATGCCGCCGAGGCGATGGCGGGCGGCGACACGGAGCGCTTCTTCGCCCTCGACGAAGAATTCCATCAGCGCCTCGCCGCGGCGGCGGGGCGACCCAACTCCTGGCGCGTGGTGGAGGAGCAGAAGGCGCAGATGGATCGCGTCCGCTACCTCGACATGAGCGACGCCATCCCGATGAAGACGGTGATGGCGCAGCATCTCGCCATCCTCGCGGCGGTCGACGGCGGTGACGAGCGCGCGGCGGAGACCGCCATGCGCGTGCATCTGACCGAGATCCTCGTCTCCTTGCCGAAGATCGCGGCCCGCTGGCCGGACCTCTTCGAGGGACACGCCGAAGCCGGCGATGCCGGCGTCGCGCGGCGCGCCGCCGGCGGCTGATATCGGCACAGCGCGGTTTCCCCCTTCGATCGAAATGGTTGCGAACGACTCCCGACGACGGGATCTCGACGACGGGGCGACGTCGACGGGTCGACGACCGCGCTCTATCCTCCTGCGCGAGACCGACGCACGGCGCGACGACGTCCCCTCCTCGAACCGGTGAGCCGCGATGGACGAGACCTTCCCCGAGGCGACGAACGATGCCTCCGCACCGCCGCCGCTCGATCCGGTGATCGCCGAGATCCTGCGGGAAGCGGCGGCACTGCCCCGCCTCGATCCGGCGACGACGCCGCTCGACCGGCAACGCCGCGCGGTGGAGATGGCGGCGGCGGCGTGGAACGATCCGCCTCTCCCTTGCGCGCGGGTCGAGACGCTCGCCGTGCCGACCCCGTGGGGCGCGATGCGGGCGCGGCTCTTCGCCCCCGAGGGCGCGCCGGCGGACGGGGCCATCCTCTACGCCCACGGCGGCGGATGGACCTTCGGGTCGGTCGACACCCACGACGGGCTCACGCGCCGGTTGGCGTCGGCGAGCCGGCGTCCGGTGCTGTCGATCGATTACCGGCTGGCGCCGGAGCACCCCTTCCCCGCCCCGGTCGAGGATGCGGCGGCTGCCTTCGCCTTCCTCGAGGCGGGCGGCATCGGTGTGCCGATCGCGGCGTCGCGGATCACCGTCGCCGGCGATTCCGCCGGGGCACAGACGGTTCTGGCGTTGCTCCTCGTGCGGCGCGAGGCGGGTCTGCCGAACCCGGCCGCGGGCCTCATCTTCTACGGCTGCCTGGCGCCCGACTTCGATACGGCGAGCCACCGCGCCTTCGGGCGCGACGAGAACTTCCTGCTCTCCACCGAGCGGATGCGCTGGTACTGGGCGAACCACTTGGGGGGGCGCGCCGGCGATCCCGGTCTCGCGGCGCCGCTTCGCGCCGATCTCCACGGCCTCGCGCCACTCTTCCTCGACGCGGCGAGCCACGATTGTCTCAGGGACGACACGCTGCGTCTCGCGGCGAAACTCGCGGCGATCGGCGCCCCGCATCGGCTTCGAGTGACATCGGGCGTCGTGCACGGCTACCTGCGTTTCGCCAAGCGCCTCCCCGCCGCGATGGAGACGCTCGCCGCGGCGGCGGCGTTCCTCGACGAGGTGACGTCGCGGTGATGGCGCTGCGGCGCGATGCGATGGGGCCGGTAGGGCGGAAAGAGCGCAGCGAATCGCACCGGCGACCCGAGTGGTGGCGTGCGGCGTTCCCTTCGGGCTCGGCCGGTGGAATTCGCTGCGCTCTTTCTACCCCAAGCAGGTGAGGCGCGCGCCACGCCGCCTCACTTCTCCTCGGGCACCATGGCGATGGCGCCGCAGGGGCATTCCTGGGCGCAGACGCCACAGCCCTTGCAGTATTCGTAGTCGAACTCGAAGCCGCGGCCGGGGCCGAGCTTCTTCACCGCGTTGTCGGGGCAGACGCCGTAGCAGTTGTCGCATTCGAAGCAGTTGCCGCAGGAGAGGCAGCGGCGGGCTTCGAAGAGCGCATTGGTCTCGTCGAGGCCCTGGACGACCTCCTCGAAGGTGGAGGTGCGGCGGGCGATTTCGAGAACCGGGCGCACCGTCGCCGGGGCTTCGCCGTAGTACCACGGGTTGAGCTTGTCGAAGCCGGCGAGCTCGTGGCGCGGACCCGGGTCCCAGGTCTCGCCGCGCAGCCAGGCGTCGATGTGGCGCGCCGCCTGTTTGCCGTGGCCGACGCCGACCGTGACGGTGCGCTCCGACGGCACCATGTCGCCGCCGGCGAAGATGCCGGGCGCACCGGTCATCATGTCCGGGCCGACCTGGACGACACCCTTCTGGATCTCGAGCCCCGGCACCCCTTCGAGCAGCGACAGATCGACGTCCTGACCGAGCGCGAGTACGACCGAATCCGCCTCGAGCGTCTCGATCTCACCGGTCGGCTGCGGGAACCCCTTGTCGTCGAGTGCCATCTTCTCGACGGTGATGGAGCCGGCCTCGACGTTCTTGATCGTCGACAGCCACTTCATCATCACGCCTTCTTCGAGCGCCTCTTCGACCTCGAAGTCGTGCGCCGGCATGTGGTCGCGGGTGCGGCGATAGACGATGAGGGCCTCTTCGGCACCGAGACGCTTGGCGGTGCGGGCGACGTCGATGGCGGTGTTGCCGCCGCCGTAGACGACGACGCGGCGACCGAGCAGCGGCTTGTCCTCACCCTCCATCGAGCGCAGCACCTGCACCGCGTCGAGCACCTTGGCCGCCTCGCCGGCGGGGATGTAGGCGCGCTTGGCGATGTGGGCGCCGACAGCCAGGAAGGCGGCGTCGAAACCACCCTCGCGCATGGCGGCGAGGATGTCGTCGACCTTGGCGTCGTAGACGATCTCCACCCCCATGGCGACGATGCGCGCCACCTCGCCGTCGAGCACGTCGCGCGGCAGGCGATACTTCGGGATGCCGAAGCGCATCATGCCGCCGGGCAGCGGCCCGGCTTCGCGGATGGTGACGGCGTGGCCGAAGCGGCGCAGGTGGTAGGCGGCGGACAGGCCCGAGGGGCCGGCGCCGATGACCAGCACCTTCTTGCCCGTCTCCTCGGCCGGCTTGTCGAAGGCCCAACCCTTCTCCAGCGCCAGATCGCCGAGGAAACGCTCGACCGAGTTGATGCCGACCGAAGCGTCGATCGCCTTGCGATTACAGGCGTTCTCGCAGGGGTGATAGCAGACGCGGCCCATGATGGCGGGCAGCGGATTGTTGACGGTCAGTGCCCGCCAGGCGCCCTCGTAGTCGCCGGCCTCGGCCTTGGCGAGCCAGCCCTGGATGTCCTCGCCGGCGGGACAGGCGTCGTTGCACGGCGGCAGGCGGTGGACGTATTCCGGCCGGATGCTGCGCCAGGAGCCGGTGCGGTTGGCGAGCGACGAGCCGGGGTCGAGCGTGATGGCGAAGGGGTGGGCCATGGGTGTCCTCCGTCAGCCGCTGGTCTCGTCGTCGCCGACGAGCCCGTATTCCTCGATGTTGGCGTCGCACATCGCCTGCAGGCGGGTGACGCGCGGATCTTCGTGCCCGTCTCGGAAGAGATGGGCGAAGCGTTTCTGCAGGCGCAGATAGTCGGTCACCGGGCGCGGCTTGCGGATCTTGCGGACCCGCGTGACCTTGCCGTGCTCGGCCTCGAAGATCGGATAGAAGCCGGTCTCGACGGCGAGCCGCGCCAGACGGATGGTGTCGTGCGAGGCGGCGCCCCAGCCGAGCGGACAGGGCACGTCGATCTGCAGATAGCGGGCGCCGCGGATCGACATCGCCTTGGCGACCTTGCGCTCGAGATCGTGGAGATCGGCGACGGTCGCGGTGGCGACGTAGGGGATGCGGTGGGCGACCGCGATGCGGGGCACGAACTTACCCGTCCCGAAGACGTTGCCGGGCTCGTCGCCGGCCGCCGGCGTGGTCGCGGTGCGGGCGGCGGGCGGCGTCGCGGAGGAACGCTGCACGCCGGTGTTCATGTAGCCTTCGTTGTCGTAGCAGATGTAGAGCACGTCGTCGTTGCGCTCGAACATGCCCGACAGGCACTGGAAACCGATGTCGGTGGTACCGCCGTCACCGCCCTGGGCGACGACGCGGACCTCCTTCTTGCCCTTGACCCTGAGCGCCGCCGCGACGCCGGTGGCGACCGCCGCGGCATTGCCGAAGAGCGAGTGCATCCACGGCAGCTGCCAGGACGTCTCGGGATAGGGCGTGGTGAAGACCTCGAGGCAGCCGGTGGCGTTGACGGCGATCAGCTTGCCGTTGGTGGCGCGCATCGCCGCGTCGAGGGCATAGCGGGCGCCGAGCGCTTCGCCGCAGCCCTGACAGGCGCGGTGGCCGCAGGTCAGCGCGTTGGAGCGCTCCTCGGAGGCCTGGACGGTGCGGGCATCGGCGTCGACGAGGCGGTTGCCGACGGTGAAGGTGCCCTTCTGGTAGTAGCGCAGCTTCTGGGCGTCGTCCGGCCCGGCGCTCTCGGGGGTGAATTCGGCCATGGTTCAGAGCCTCCCCTTCTCGGCGCTGTCGCGCTCTTCGGCCGCCAGTTGGCGCAGCAGCGCTTCGGCGGTGGGGCCGGAGCGACGGGTCTTGGCGGAGCGGTGGATCTCGCGGCCGACGACGCGGACGTTGAGGTCGAGGAACTGGGTGCCCTCCCAGGGCTGCACCACCGCCTCGCGGAAGAGCCGATGGAGCGACGCCTTGAGAATCGGCCGACCGCCGAGGCCGGCGACCGCCGAATGCAGCTGTGGTGCATGCGGCAGATTGCGCAGCGCCTCGTCGACGTCGATGGCGAGCGGTCCGCCCATGCCGACCGAGATCGCCTTCTCCACGACGACGATGTCCTTGGCGCCGGCGAGCGCATTCCTCAGCGCGGCGGAGGGGAAGGGCCGGTAGGAGACGATGGTGACGAGGCCGATCGGGTAGCCCTCGTCGCGCATCTCGTCGATCGTGTCCTTGATGGTGCCGCAGACCGAGCCCATGGCGACGACGATGGTCTCGGCGTCCTGGGTGCGATAGGTGCGGACGAGGCCGCCGGAGTCGCGTCCGAAACGGGTGCGGTACTCGCCGGCGACCTTGGTGATCAACCGGAGCGCCTGGGTCTGCTTGTAGTGGGCGAGGTACTTCACCTCGGTGAAGGCCTCGGGGCCGACCATGGCGCCGATCGAGGCGGGCTCGTCGGGATCGAGCACCTGGACCGGCTCGTAGGACGGCAGGAAGGCGTCGACGTTGTCCTGGTCGGGGATGTCGACCCGCTCCACCGCATGGGTGAGGATGAAGCCGTCGACGTTGACCATCACCGGCATCGACAGTTCCTCGGCGATGCGGAAGGCCTGGATGTGGAGATCGACCGCCTCCTGGTTGGTCTCGGCGAAGAGCTGGAGCCAGCCGGCGTCGCGCACCGCCATGGCGTCGGAATGGTCGTTCCAGATGTTGATCGGCGCACCGATGGCGCGGTTGCCGAGCGTCATGACGATCGGCAGGCCGAGGCCGGCGGCGTTGTAGACCGCTTCCATCATGAACAGCAGGCCCTGCGAGGCGGTGGCGGTGTAGGCGCGTGCACCGGCGGCCGAGGCGCCGATGGCCACCGACAGGGCGGCGAACTCGCTCTCGACGTTGATGAACTCGCAATTCGTGAGGCTGCCGTCCTTCACCAGGTCACCGAGGCCCTCGACGATGTGGGTCTGCGGCGTGATCGGATAGGCGCAGATCACCTCGGGGCGACACAGGGCGATGCCTTCGGCCATCGCCTTGGAGCCTTCGATCTGTTTCAGCATCGACGTCTTCCTCAGAGAGTGGCGGCGTGGTCGCCGACGCCGGCGGCGTGTTCGGTGGCGACGACGTGGACGTGGGCTTCTTCCGCCGCGGCGATGTTGACGGCGCCGATGCGGCCCGGGAAAGCCTCCTCGATGGCGTGGCGGACGCTGTCGAAGCGGACGAGTTCGGTCAGCGCGGCGAAGGCGCCGAGGAGGGCGGCGTTGGGCAGGGGTCGGCCGACATGGCGCTTGGCGATGTCGCTCGCCGGCACCGTCACCGCATGGCCGGGCGGCAGGCGGCGGGCGACCTCCTCGATCTCCAGTTCGGCGAAGCTCTTGTGGCTGTTGACGATGAGGAAGCCCTTCGGCTTCAGGCCGGCGAAGACGTCGACCACCTTGAACAGGGTCGGATCCTGGACGATCAGGCAATCCGGCTCGGTGACCGGTTCGCGCAGGCGGATCTCGCGGTCGGCGATGCGGCAGAAGGCGACGACGGGCGCACCGGTGCGCTCCGAGCCGAAGCTCGGAAAGGCCTGGGCGTGGCGCCCCTCCTGGAACGCTGCGACCGACAACATCTCGGCGGCGGTCACCACACCTTGACCACCACGTCCGTGGACGCGGACTTCGAACATGGAACGGTTTCCTCCGGTGTTCTTCGGAATCGGCGCATTTCGACGCGCGACACCTTCGTCCTCACGACAGTCCGAGACATTGAGATTTCTCAACGGCGGTTACCGTGCGATCCCTTGATCCACGAGAGAAATGTCGCGTTCGCGATGCGAACACCCCTCCGCCCGCGGCTTTCGCCGCGCGACGATTCGGGGTCGAACACGGCCGTCGGCGAATCTCCCGCATTTTCGATGGTATCCGATCGGCTCGGTCTGGACAGGCGTCTTTCACCGTGTACGTTTTCGAACGAAGTGTTCGCCATACGGACGAAGCCATGCCCGCCCGCATCGAGACCGTCGCCTCCTTCGCCAAGGGGCTCGACGTCATCCGCTCCTTCGGCGTCGACGCACGCCGCCAGACGATCACCGAGGTCGCGGCGCGAACGGGCATGACCCGTGCCGGCGCCCGTCGCTTCCTGCACACCCTGGTGGAGGAGGGCTACGCGCGCTCCGACGGCAAGCACTTCGAACTCACCGCCCGCGTCCTCGAACTCGGCAACGCCTACATCTCCGGCATGACCGAACTCGAGACGGTGCGCGACATCCTGCAGGATCTGACGCGGGAGCTCGGCGAATCGGCCTCGGCCGCCACTCTCGACGGACCGGACATCATCTATGTCGCCCGCTCGCCGGCGCGCCACCGGCTGATGACCATCGGCCTCGCCGTCGGCACCCGCCTGCCCGCCCACGCCACCTCGATGGGACAGGCGATCCTGGCGCAACTGAGCCAGAACGAATTCGACCGGTTCATGAAGGAATCGAAGCTCGAGAAGCTCACCGAGCGGACGCTGACCAGCCGCGAGGCGCTGCGCGCTCGGCTCGCCGAGATCCGCGAGCAGGGCTATGCGGTGGTGTCGGAGGAACTCGAGGTCGGCGTACGCTCGATCGCCGTCGCCATCCCGGGCCGACCGGCCAACGCGCGGCTCGCGATCAACATCTCGGCCCAGGCCGGCCGCATCGGCTCGCAAGAAATGGTGGCGACCTTCCTGCCGCATCTGAAGCGGGCGGCGGCCCAGATCGCCATGGGCGCGGCGCGCTGACCGGCGCCGCGACCTCCTCGCATCACCCAGGACTCACGAAGTCTCGAACGGGCCGAAACTCCGTGAGTTCGGTTTCATACCCGTTCCAACGCCACCGCGATGCCCTGGCCGACGCCGATGCACATGGTGGAGAGCGACCAGCGCCCGCCGACGAGGCCGAGTTCGAGCGCCGCGGTGCCGGTGATGCGGGCCCCCGACATGCCGAGCGGATGGCCCAGCGCGATGGCGCCGCCGTTGCGGTTGACCCGCGGATCGTCGTCGGCGATGCCGAGATCGCGCAGGGTGGCGAGGCCCTGGGCGGCGAAGGCCTCGTTGAGCTCGATCACCGCGAGATCGTCGGCGGTGAGCCCGAGGCGGGCGAGGAGCTTCTTCGACGCCGGCGCCGGTCCGATCCCCATGATGCGCGGCGGCACGCCGGCGGTGGCGCCGCCGGCGACGCGGGCGATCGGGGTGAGGCCGTGCTTCGCCGCCGCCGCCTCGGAGGCGACGATCAGCGCGGCGGCGCCGTCGTTGACGCCCGATGCGTTGCCGGCGGTGACCGAACCGCCCTTGCGGAACGGCGTCGGCAGGCCGGCGAGCACGTCCAGAGTGGTGGCGCGCGGGTGCTCGTCACGGTCGACGACGATCGGATCTCCCTTGCGGCGGGGGATGACGACGGGGACGATCTCGCGGCCGAAGCGGCCGTTTGCTTGCGCGGCGGCGGCCTTTTCCTGCGAGCGTAGGGCGAAGAGGTCCTGATCGGTGCGGGAGATCGAGAAATCGTCGGCGACGTTCTCGGCGGTCTCGGGCATCGAATCGATGCCGTACTGCGCCTTCATCACGGGATTGACGAAGCGCCAACCGATGGTGGTGTCGTGGATCTCGGCGGCGCGCGAGAAGGGGCTCTCCGCCTTGGGCATCACGAAGGGGGCGCGCGACATGCTCTCGACGCCGCCGGCGATCATCAGATCGGCCTCGCCGGCGCGGATGGCGCGGGCCGCCATGATCACCGCGTCCATGCCGGAGCCGCAGAGGCGGTTGACCGTCGTCCCCGAGACGGAGATCGGCAGGCCGGCGAGCAGCGAACACATGCGCGCGACGTTGCGGTTGTCCTCGCCCGCCTGATTGGCGCAGCCGTAGATCACGTCGTCGACCGCGGCGAAGTCGAGGCCGGGATGGCGATCGAGCAACGCCTTCAGCGGCACCGCGCCGAGATCGTCGGTGCGGACGCCGGAGAGCGCGCCGCCGTAGCGTCCGATCGGTGTGCGGACGTAGTCGCAGATGAAGGCCTCGGCCATGCCGCCCTCTCCCCTTTCGCCCCTCGGTCGGCGCGTCCGCGAGGCGAAGCGCTCGCAGACGGGCCGTCGTCGGTCTCGGGGCCGTCCGCCCCGCTCGCCGCGATCATTCCGATCGACCGGGGGTTCGACAACGACGATGTTCGAATTTCGGCCGGTTGTTCGACATGCGTACGTACGGATCATGCGGCTCCGGATCCGAGGCGGCGAGCCGGCGCGGCGCGGCGCGGCGGCGCGGCGGCATAGCGGCCCGGCGGCTGGGCGGCTGACTAGGACTGGAACTAGGACGGCGCTGAATAAC
>NZ_DAIPZB010000059.1:0-20616 GCF_036782435.1 Pinisolibacter sp.
CACATTCGGACGCCGACGGGAATCGCCGGGCGCGAATTTCAAAACGGCCTCTTAGCGCATGAAGTCGGGAGGAGTGCTGTCCTCACCTACTTCGGGTTTCGGGGAGCCTTTGGGCTCCCCTTCTCGTTTGGGGAGACGAAATAGCCCGTCGTCGCCCTTATTCAGTCGTCCATGCTTCGCGTACTGATACATCATCGGCAGGATTTGCTGCGGTTGGAGCCCGGGCCAATACCGCCTGCCAATTTCGGATACGAGTTCGGCTGCGGTCAGTCCCGCCTTACCGTCTCTCTCAGCGCTGATGAGCACCATCTTCGCCATCTCAAAATTTGATGGAGTACCCTCGGGCCGAGCCGGCCCGAGCTTTGATTTGCTTTGGCGTTTCGGGACAGACAGGGCGAATTCTGCCACCTCTGCCATGAAGTTGTCGTCACTCAGCACCGCGTCGAGCGCGCGCAGAGATGTGATTGCTGCCGTCAGCTTGGCAGCACGTTCTTGGAGGGCAGATATTTTCCGTTCCGTCTCTGCGAGACGGGCTTCTAGCGATGGGATATCGAAACGATCGGTGCTCATGCCCTTCTTGTAAATCGAGTCGCGCCGGCGGTCAATGATCATCTCTCACATACTGAGATCAAAATAGGAACATAATGCAGGGTGGATTGATGCATCTTTTTATATGCACTCACTGTGGTGCAGCATTCATACTCATGCGCCTTTCAGCTCGCACTTGCCTGCCTGTGGCCCGAGCGGTGAGCAGTGGATTTTTTTGGGGGGCTTTCACTTAGGGAGCAAATCTGCCGAATTTTCATTGCGACTGAAAACATGCCCGCCTAATGTCGCGCCATGCGTCTCGACCAGTGGCTCGCCCGGACCAAGGAATCGCGCAGCGGCTTCGCCCGCCGCGTCGGCCTGTCGCCGGCGGCGGTGACGGCGCTGTGCAACGACCCGACCGTGTGGGTATCGCGCGAGACGGCCGAGAAGATCGCCCGCGCCACCCGCGGGGCGGTCACCCCCGACGATTTTCTGGGCCTGGCTCCGCGTTCCAAGGCCCATGAGGAGACGATGATGAACCAGTCCCGTGTCGCGAGCGCCCTGCGCGCCTTCGAGCGCGGCGAGATCGTGGTCGTGACCGACGACGACGACCGCGAGAACGAAGGCGACCTGATCGTCGCCGCTGTTCATGCGACGCCGGAGAAGATGGCCTTCATCGTGCGCCACACCTCGGGCATCGTCTGCACGCCGATCCCGCGCGATCTCGCTCGCCAGCTCCATCTGGAACCGATGATCGCCGCCAACGACGCGCCGCTCGGCACCGCCTTCACCGTCACCATCGACTATCGCCACGGGCTGACCACCGGCATCTCGGCGGAAGAACGCTGCAACACGGCGCGGGCGCTCGCCAATCCGAACGTCGGGCCGACCGACTTCGTCCGCCCCGGCCACGTCTTCCCGCTGATCGCCAAGGACGGCGGCGTGCTCATGCGCTCCGGCCACACCGAGGCCGCCGTCGATCTCTGCCGGTTGGCCAACCTGCCGCCGGTGGGCGTCATCTGCGAACTCGTGAACGACGACGGCACGGTGAAGCGCGGGCCGGACGTGGCGAAATTCGCCGAGGAGCACGGGCTCGCCATCGTCTCGGTCGCCGACCTCATCGCCTATCGCCAGAGGAACGAACGGCTGGTCGAGCGGATCGAGGAGTTCGACGTCGAAACGCCGGTCGGCCTCGCCCGGGCGATCTCCTATTCGACCCCCTTCGACCCGATGCACCACCTCGCCATCGTCTTCGGCGACATCCGCGACGGCCGCTCGGTGCCGGTACGCCTGCATCTCGAGTCGGTCACCGACGACGTCTTCGGCAAGGCGAAGTCGCTCGACCGGCTGATGGAGCGGATGGCCAAGGAAGGCCGCGGCGTCATCGTCTATCTGCGCGAGGGCTCGGTCGGCGTCGCCAAGCCGGCGAAGGAGCCCGCGACGGGTGCGGATCCGCTGGCGATCGCCGAGGTCGAGGCCCACGCCTCCGCCTCGACCCGGGCGGAGAACTGGCGCGAGATCGGGCTGGGCGCACAGATCCTCAAGGATCTCGGCGTCGCCTCGATCCGCCTGATCTCGTCGCGGACCCGCCGCTATGTCGGCCTCGAGGGCTTCGGCATCGCCATCGAGGGCACCGAGTCGCTCTGATACCGAAGGTCGGAGGCGCCGACGCGCCCGGCGGAGCGATCCGCCGGAGCCTCGTCTCATACCGAGCGGATGAAGTTCCGACCTGTTCGGAACTTCATCCGCGAAGGCAAGCCCGAACGGGCGTCGGCCGGTCAGGCCGCAACTCACGAAATTCGGACGAGTCCGAATTTCGTGAACTCGGTATCAGGCGCTCTTCTCGATCAGGGCGATCAGCCCTTCGAGCAGCGCCTTCGGCGAGGGCGGGCAGCCCTTGATGTGGAGGTCGACCGGGATCACCGCGTCGACACCGCCGACCACCGCGTAGGACCCGGCGAAGACGCCGCCGTCGAGGGCGCAGTCGCCGACCGCCACCACCCATTTCGGGTCGGGGGTCGCGGCGTGTGTGCGCTCCAGGGCCTCGCGCATGTTGGCGGTGACCGGCCCGGTGACCATCAGCACGTCGGCGTGGCGGGGCGAGGCGACGAACTTCAGGCCGAAGCGTTCGAGATCGTAGATCGCGTTGTTGAGCGCATGGATCTCGAGTTCGCAGCCGTTGCAGGAGCCGGCGTCGACCTCGCGGATGGCGAGCGAGCGGCCGAGCTTGCGGTGGGCGGCGGCGTCGAGGCAGCGGCCGAGCTCGGTGAGCCCGGCCTCGTCGGCCGCAGGAGCCTTCTCGGTCACGGGGCGGCGCAGCAGGCTCTCGATCAGGAACTTCGGCATGTCACTCGCCTCACAGATCGTGGCCCGAATAGGAGCAGTTGAACGACTTGTTGAGGAGCGGGAAGTCCGCGACGATGTTGTAGGCGATCGCCGCCTCGAGCAGTGGCCACTGGAACACCGAGGCGTCGCGGAAGTGGGCGCGGGCGATGCGCCCCTCGCCGTCGAGCCGTACCCAGGCGAAGGCGTCACCGCGGAAGGCCTCGGTCAGCGCCACGCCCTCCGACCCCGCCGCGCCGCGTGCCACGTCGACCCGATGCGGCCCCTTGGGCAGGCCGGCGAGGAGTTGCTCGATCATGCCGAGGCTCTCGCCGATCTCCAGGATGCGGATCCAGACGCGGGCGTCGACGTCACCGGCCTCGCGGATCGGCACGTCGAAGCGCAGGACGTCATAAGGCGCATAGCCCGGTAGACGGCGGGCGTCGAAGCGACGGCCGCAGGCGCGACCGACGTGACCACCCGCCCCCCAGCGCCGGGCGAGCACCGGATCGAGGCGGCCGGTGGTCACGGTGCGGTCGAGCAACGACACGGTGGTGTCGTAGAGGCGGACGAGCGGCGGAAAGCCGTGGCGCAGCGCCGCCACCATCTCGGCGAGCGGCTTCGGATCGATGAGATCGACCGTCGTGCCGCCGGGCGCCACCCGATCCATCATCAGCCGGTGGCCGAAGGCGGCAGCGGCGGCGCGCAGCACCGTCTCGCGCAGCTGGCCGCAGCGGTTGAGCATCTGGGCGAAGGCGGCATCGTTGCAGACGGCGCCGACGTCGCCGAGGTGGTTCGCCACCCGCTCGACCTCGGCCATCAGGGCGCGCAGCCAATGGGCGCGCTTCGGCACCTCGGTGCCGGAGGCCGCCTCCACCGCGCGGGCGAAGGCGAGCGACCAGGCGACGGTACTGTCCCCCGAGATGCGCGCCGCGATCTTCGCCGCGTGCTCAAGATCGGCGCCGATCGCCAGCCGCTCGATGCCCTTGTGGACCCAGCCGAGGCGTTCTTCGAGGCGGACCACCGTCTCGCCGTTGGCGGTGAAGCGGAAATGGCCCGGTTCGATGATGCCGGCGTGCACCGGCCCGACCGGGATCTGGTGCATCGGCGGGCCTTCGGCGGCGAGGAACGGATAGGGCGCGCCCTCGGCCGGGGCCGGTTCGGCGGCGCCGAGCGGGTGGCGCACGCCCCAACGGGCATGATCGAGCCAGGGGCGCTCGTCCGGACAGCCCTCGGGGACGAGCCCGACCATCTCGCGGATGGTGCGCTCGAGGCGCAGCGCCGGGGCGTGGGTGACACCGACCGAGGGGAAGGTGCCATCCGGGCAATCGAGGGAGAGGACGAGGACCTCGCCGGTCTCCTCCTCGATCAGGCCCATGTGGACGGCGCCCGGCTCGCCCCACAGCGCCGTCAGCGTGACGTCGCCGGCGTGGAGGCCGAAGGCGGCGCGCGCCCAGGTCTCTTCGTCGACGCGGATGCGCGGCCAGGGCTTCTGGTCGGCGACCTCGAGGGCGGCATCGAAGAGGGCGGCTCTCAGCGACATGGGGCGGGCCTCCTCATCCGAGCATCCGGGCGACATGCTGGAACCATGCGACCAACGGGGCGGGCAGCCACAGGCCGGCGGTGAGTACCAGCACCAAATGAGCGACCATCGGCAGATAGGAGGCGTCGACGGGAGCGGAGGGACCCTCCGGCTCGCCGAAGGCGACGTCGGTCAGGCGCAGCACCAGCGCGCCGAAGGCGACGAGGAGGCCGAAGACCAGCGGGATCGCCAGGAGCGGCGCGCGGGCGAAGGTCGAGGAGACGATCAGGAACTCGCTCATGAAGATGCCGAGCGGCGGCAGGCCGGCGATCGCCGCGACGCCGACGACGAGGCTCCAGCCGAGCATCGGATGCGACTGGGTGAGGCCGCGGATTTCGGAGAGACGCTGGGTGCCCTTGGCCTGGGCGATCTGGCCGACGGCGAAGAAGATCGCCGACTTGGTCAGCGAGTGCATGGTCATGTGCAAGAGGCCGGCGAAATTGGCGAGCGGCCCGCCCATGCCGAAGGCGAAGGTGACGAGCCCCATGTGCTCGATCGAGGAATAGGCGAAGAGCCGTTTGATGTCGCGCCGGCGGTAGAGCATGAAGCCGGCGAAGATCAGCGACAGGAGCCCGAGGGTGACCATCAGCGGTCCCGGCGCCACCGTCTGGGGATTGGCGGCGAGCAGCATCTTGAAGCGCAGGAGCGCATAGAGCGCGACGTTGAGCAGCAGGCCGGAGAGCACCGCCGAGATCGGCGTCGGGCCCTCGGCATGGGCGTCGGGCAACCAGGCGTGCAGCGGCGCGAGGCCGACCTTGGTGCCGTAGCCGAGCATCAGGAAGACGAAGGCGACGTTGAGCAGTTCGGGATTGAACTTCGACGCCTCGGCGACGAGCACCGTCCACACCATCGCCTTCTCGCCCTCGCCGATCGCCGGCTGGGCGGCCATGTAGACCAGGATGGTGCCGAAGAGGGCGAGCGCGATGCCGACCGAGCCGAGGATGAAGTACTTCCAGGCGGCTTCGAGCGCATCGTGGGTGCGGTAGATGCCGACCATCAGCACCGTCGTCAGCGTCGCCAGCTCCACCGCCACCCACATCAGGCCGATGTTGTCGGCGAGGAGCCCGAGGTTCATGGCGAAGGCGAGCGCCTGATACATGCCGTGATAGAAGCGCAGCTGACCGGGCGACAGTTTCCCGGCGTCGATCTCGTGGGCGATGTAGCTCGCCGAGAAGATCGAGGTGGTGAAGCCGACGAAGGTGCCGAGGACGACGAAGACGACGTTGAGATCGTCGACGAAGACGTAGTCGCCGGGCGCCGGGCGCTCGACGAGCAGGGTCGTCGCCAAGAGGAAGGTCAGGAACGAGGCGACGACGTTGATCGCGGCCGAGCGGCGACGGCCGGGCAGCGCGGCGAGGAGCAGCGCGGCGATCGCCGGCAGGGCGATCACCCCGTCGACCGGTCGGAAGGGCAGGAGGGCGAGGATCGTGGTCATTGCCGGCCCTCGCGGTAGTCGTCGAGCGCGTGGGTGTCGACGCTGTCGAAACGCTCGCGGATGCGGAACAGGAAGACGCCGATGACGATGAAGGCGACCAGCACCGAGAAGGCGACCGAGATCTCGACCACCAGCGGCATGCCCTTGGCCCCGGCGGCGGCGAGGATCAGGCCGTTCTCGAGGCTCATGAAGCCGACGATCTGGGAGACGGCGTTGTAGCGCGTCACCATCATCAACAGGCCGAGCAGGATCACCGACAGCGCCAGCGCCACGTCCTCGCGGGCGAGCGGATCGGCCTCGGCCGCCGCCTGCAGCATCACCATCATCGACAGGGCGACCAGGGCGATGCCCATCAGCATGGTGAGGCCGATGCCGCCGACCGTCTCGATGGAGCGGTGGATGCCGAGGCGGATCACCATGCGCCGCAACGCCACCGGGATGACGATCGCCTTGAGCAGCAGGGCGATCGCGGCGGTGACGTAGAGATGCGGTGCGGCCTGGACGTGGGCCTGCCAGGCGACCGACGCCGAGAGCACCACCGCATGCAGGGCGAAGACGTTGAGCAGGCCAAACATGCGGTTCTGGTACAGCAGCATGAAGGAGACCAGCACCATGCCGCCGGCGAGCATGTGGGCGAGGTCGAGGGCGAAACGTCCCATCAGAAGCTCCTCGACACGAAGAGGAGGAGGGTCCCCAGGAAGCCCAGCATGAGGGCGGCGCCGAGGAGTTCGGGGACGCGGAAGACCCGCATCTTGGCGATCGACGTCTCGAAGAACACGAGCAGGAAGGCGCCGACCGAGATCTTGGCGAGATAGGTCACGGCGCCGACGATCAGCGGCAGGACGCCGGAGCGCGGCGGCGCCAGCCCCCAGGGGACGAAGACGCAGGCGATCAGCGAGACGTAGAGCAGCAGCTTCAGCGCCGCGGCGAGCTCGATGACGGCGAGATGGCGGCCGGAATATTCGAGCACCATCGCCTCGTGCACCATGGTGAGCTCGAGATGGGTCGCCGGATTGTCGACGGGGATGCGGGCGTTCTCGGCGAGCGCGACGATGACCAGCGCCACCAGCGCCATGCCGAGCGAGACGCGCAGCGAGGCGTGGGTGAGCATGAAGTTCGCCACCCAGGAGAGCTGGGTGGATCCGGCGACCAGCGCCACGACGAAGACCATCATGATCATCGCCGGCTCGGCGAGCGAGGCGAAGAGCATCTCGCGCGACGAGCCGATGCCACCGAAGGCGGTGCCGACGTCCATGCCGGCGAGCGCCAGGAAAAAGCGCGCCGTGGCGAGCAGGGCGGTGATGGCGATGAGGTCGGCGGTCCAGGAGAACTGCAGGCCGGTGGCGAAGGTCGGCACCAGGGCGGCGGCGACCCAGGTGGCGGCGAAGATCACATAGGGGGCGACGCGGAACAGCCAGGAGGCGTTCTCGGCGATCACCACGTCCTTGCGCACCAGCTTCAGGAGATCGCGATAGGGCTGGAGAACCGGCGGGCCGACGCGATCGAGCATGCGCGCCTTGAACTTGCGCGTCAGACCGAGGAGCAGCGGCGCGAGCGCCAGCACGAAGATCATCTGAGCGCCCTGGACGGCGATTTCGCGGATCAGGCCCATATCGCCACCACCACCAGAAGACCGACGAGCGCGGCGAAGACGAGGGTCAGGTAGCTGCGGATCGACAGGAACTGCAGCGTGTTGAGCCGTTCGCCGAGGCGGGAGACGCGGCCGGCGATCGGCGCATAGAGGATCTCCCAGGAGAGATCGTGCTTCACCACCTTCAGTTCGGCCGGGGCGGGATCGCCGGGCGGCGGCATCCGCCGCTCGATGTGCGAGCGGAAGGCGACGGGGCCGAAGACGCGACGGATCGGCATGGCGAAACTGTCGGCAGCGTACTGGGTCATCGGGCTGGCATCGGGGAAGCCGCAGTCCCAGGCCGGAGCGCGGCGCAGGGTGCGCGAGGCGAAGCGATGGATCGCCCAGGCGGCGATCGCCGACGACGACAGGATGAAGACGAAGACGAGCATGCCCGAATAGGACGAGCGGCTCTCCGACACCGGCACGATCGACAGCGAGGGGAAGAGCGGCTGCGGCGGCATGTCGTGACCGACGACGAGCACGGCGACGCTCGACAGGGCGTCGATGACCAGCCCCGGCACGATGCCGGCGAGGAGGCAGAGGGCGAGGAGGAGACCCATGGCGACGCGCGAGAAACCGTCGACCTCGCCGGCCTTCGCCGCCGCCGGGCTGCGCGGCCGACCGAGGAAGGCGACGCCGTAGGCGCGCACGAAACAGGCGCCGGCCAGGGCGGCGGAGAAGGCGAGCGCCGCGCCGACCGCCGGCACCATGAACTTCAGCGCCCATTGCGGCAGGTCGGGCGAGAGCAGGATCGCCTGGAACAGCATCCACTCGGAGACGAAGCCGTTGAGCGGCGGCAGCGCCGAGATCGCCATGGCGCCGCCGAGCATCATGACCGCGGTCACCGGCAGGCGATGGATCAGGCCGCCGAGCTTCTCGATGTCGCGTTCGCCGGTGGCGCCGAGGACGGCGCCGGCGCCGAAGAACATCAGACCCTTGAACAGCGAATGGTTGAGCGCATGGAAGAGCGCCGCGGTGACCGCCAGTGCCGCCGGCCCGGCCATCTCGTTGGTGCGGAAGGCGAGCGCCAGACCGAGACCGATGAAGACGATGCCGATGTTCTCCACCGTCGAATAGGCGAGCAGGCGCTTCAGATCGCGTTCGAGGATGGCGTGGAGCACGCCGAGGACGGCGGTGAGCGCGCCCAGCGCCATGACCAGCGCCCCCCACCACCACGCCGGATCACCGACCAGATCGAAGACGATGCGGACGAAACCGTAGACCGCCACCTTGGTCATGACGCCGCTCATCAGCGCCGAGACGTGGGAGGGGGCGGCGGGATGGGCGAGCGGCAGCCAGACGTGGAGCGGCACCAGACCGGCCTTCGAGCCGGCGCCGAGGAGGGCGAGAACGAGCACCAGTCCGGGCAGCCATTCGGCATGGACGCGGTGGCGCATCTCGGCGAAGCCGTAGACGCCGTCCGCTCCCGCCATCAGGCCGAAGGCGAGGAGCAGCATCAGCGTGCCGAAACTCGCCATCACCAGATAGACGTAGCCGGCGCGGCGGTTCTCCGGCTCGTGGTGATGGGCCATGACCAACGCCCAGGAGGCGAGCGACATGAACTCCCAGGAGACCAGGAAGGAGAAGGCGTCGGCGGCGAGGATCACCAGGTTCATGCCGGCGAGGAAGGCCGGATAGAAGGGCAGGACGCGCTCGGGATGCTCCTCGTGGGCGCCGTAGCCGAGGGCATAGAGGCTCGCGGCGGCAGCGCCGAGGTCGATGACCAGGAGGAAGAAGGCGGAGAGCGGGTCGATGCGGAAATGGGCGCCGACCCAGGGCAGGCCGAGCGGCAACACGACCTCGCCGGAGATGTCGGTGCCGCCGAGGAGTGCCGCCACCGCGGTGGCGAAGAGAACGAGAGCGACGACGGCGGCGACGCCGTAGACGACCGGCGTCGCGGCGGCCGAGCGGCGCAGCAGGATCGGCGTGGCGAGCGCCACCACGATCAGGACCGCCACGCTCCACAGAGCGACCGACACCGGCATCGAATTCTCCCTCGCCGCGCCACGACGACTTCGGCCGGCGGCGCAGCGTCGGTCGGTTCGTCGATGTCGTCGATGTGCGGTCGACCGACCGTCGACACGTGGCGACGGTCATCCGGATCGCGGATCCGACGCGGGTCGGACGATCCGGGGTCGGCGATGTCTCACACCGGCGTTTCCCTTCGAAAACGGAACACCTCCACCCCCGCGGATGGCGGCGGCGTCTCCCGTTTCCGGATTCCTCGGGTGACCCGCGTCGCGGGACACCCGGTCGATCTTCGTGATTCTTCTTCGGCGCGCCGATGATAGAGCGAGCCAAGCGGCGGAGTCATCTCGGCTTTTCGGATACCGAGCGGGAATTTTCGGGCATTCTGCGAGAAGATCCGGCAGTCGCGACGCGCGGTCGCCTCGCCGGACGGGCGAAGCGACCGGACCGAGGCGTGCCGCTCAGGCGCCGAAGGTGGCGGTGAGGGAAGCCTGCGCCAGCCGATTGGCGTTGATCATGAAGCCGACGAGGGCGCCCGAGGCGTGCTCGTCGACCCCGAGATCGGCCGCCGAGACGGCGTGGACGGTGAAGATGTAGCGATGCACCTCACCACGCGGCGGCGCGGCGCCACCGAAATGGGAGAACCCGAAATCGGTGCGCGACTGGACCGCTCCGGCCGGCAGCCCGCCCTTGCCGGAGCCGGCGCCGGTCGGCAGTTCGTGGACGGAAGCCGGGATCCCCGAGACGATCCAGTGCCACCAGCCCGAGCCGGTCGGCGCGTCGGGATCGTAGCAGGTGACGGCGAAGCCGGCGGTGCCGGGCGGCTCACCCTCCCAGGCGAGATGCGGCGACAGGTTGCCGCCGGAATAACCCATACCGTGGAAGACCTGGGAGTCCGGCAGCGTGCCGCCGTCGACGAGATCGTTGCTCCACACTCTGAAGGTCATGACGTCCTCCCGTTCGATCGTGGACAGGCCCCATCCTCTCCCCTTCGCGGCGGCGCGCAACCGTTCGCCGCGTCGGATCGACGATTTTTTCCGAACCGCCCGCACGACGACGCCGGGCGGCCGTCGCACCATCGTCACGGGAGGCGATGATCACGGGCGACGAACGTGCTCTACTGAGTGGTGACGAGACCCCGATCGCGAGACGCCGATGACCGCCTTCCAACTCGACCCCCGCCTCGCCGCCGACACCGAACCGCTCCTCGATCTGCCGCTCTCTTCGCTCCTGCTGATGCGGGACGGCAACTATCCGTGGCTGATCCTGGTGCCGCGGCGCGCCGGGGCGGTGGAGATCCTCGATCTTCCCGCCGCCGACCGGGCGCAGCTGTGGGCCGAGATCGAGCGCGTGGCGGAGGCGCTGCGCGCCGAGACCGGCGCCGACAAGCTCAACGTCGCCGCCCTCGGCAACGTCGTCGCCCAGCTCCACGTCCATGTGATCGCCCGGTTCCGGACCGACGCCGCCTGGCCGGCGCCGGTGTGGGGCAAGGTGCCGGCGATCCCGCTCGATGCGGCGCGCACCGCCGCTCTCGTCACCGGATTGAAGGCCCGCCTCGGCGCCGTCTGAGACGACCGAAGGCCGAGGAGGCCCGCTCTTGTCGACATTCGAGGCCGACGAACCATCCGTCGCTTTCCGTTTCGCCCGCAACGGGCTCGATCGCCGCGCCGACCTGCGCGACGATCGAGCGGCGATGGACCGGCTCCTCGCGGCGGCGGCGGCGCGCTTCCTGGTGGTCGCCGGCGACCGCCCGCTGGTGCGGCGAGATCCGACGCCGACCGCCTTCCACGACCGCGCCACGGCCGCCGGCCTCGGAGCGCGGTTCGACCGGGCCGTCTTCCTCGGCCTCGCCGCGTCGGACGACGGCGGGGACAGGCCGTGGTTCGCGCTGCGCAGCGACCTCGACGAGACGGAGATTTCCGGCCTCGGCGGGATCGAGGCGGCCGATCTCAGAACTCTGGCGATCACCGGGACGCTCGCGGCGGAGGAATACGGCGCGATCGCGCAAGGCCGCGCCTGCCTCCACTGGCACGCGACCCATCGCTTCTGCGCCCGCTGCGGCGCGCCGAGCGAGATGGCGTCGGCGGGGTGGAAGCGAGTGTGCCCGAGCTGCGGAGCGGAACATTTCCCGCGCACCGATCCGGTGGTGATCATGCTGGTGAGCGACGGCGAGCGCTGCCTCCTCGGCCGCCAGTCGCGGTTTCCGCCCGGCATGTGGTCGTGTCTGGCCGGTTTCATGGAGCCGGGAGAGACGATCGAGGCCGCGGTCAGGCGCGAGACGTTCGAGGAAGCCGGGATCTGCGTCGGACGGGTGAGCTATTTCGCCAGCGAGCCCTGGCCCTTCCCGGCGTCGCTGATGATCGGAGCGATCGGCCGCGCCGCCAGCGTCGAGATCCGGCGCGACGAGAACGAACTCGAAGACTGCCGCTGGTTCAGCCGCGAGGAGGCGGCGCGATTGCTCGCCGGCGATCACCCCGACGGGCTCTTCGCCCCGCCGCCGATCGCCATCGCCCACCATCTCCTCGTCGCTTTCGTCGCCGGCGGCGCCGCAAAGTAAACTCCGCGTCAACCAAGTCGGCCGATCGTCGGCGCGTCTCAGAACACTTCCAGAAACGGAAAGACCTCCTTAAATCTCGCAATCTATCCTCCGCTTTCGGGTTCGCAGAAGACGTCACGGACTCCGGTCTTCGCGCGGAGAGCGTTCGATGATGAAATTCTTGAAGCGTGGAGGCACGAGACCGGCTTCTCGACCGGGGTCGAAGGTCGAGAAGGCCGTCCTCGCGGCGATCTTCGCGGTGCTGTTCACCGCCGACCTTCAGTGGGGCATCCTCAGGCATTTCGTCGAGATGATCCAGGCGATGCAGTCGGCCTACGGGTCGGTGGCGCTCTCCGGTGGGTTCGCGCTGTGGGTCGGCGGCTTCGCCTATGCGGCGCGGCGGCGCGCCGAGCTGTCGGAGGCCAAGAAGGCGCGAGCGGCGGCGGAAGAAGCGGCTGAGACGCTGGGCGTGCTCGACGGTCTCACCGGTCTTCCCAATCGCCAGGGACTGAAGGCGGAACTGTCGCGTCGCGTCGCCACGATGACGCCCGAAGGCGCCGGCGGCACCATCTTCGCGTTCGACGTCGATCGCTTCAAGATGCTCAACGACGTCCGCGGCAACGTCGTCGGCGATCAGGTGCTGGTCGAGATCTCCGATCGTCTGGCCATGGCGGTCGAAGACGGTGATTTCGTCGCCCGTGTCGGCGCCGACGAATTCCACGTGCTGTCGACCATCGACGATCCCGACAGCGCCAAGATCTTCGCCGAGAAGCTGCAGAACCAGATCGGCCGGCCGATCCACAACGGCCCGGCGCCGTTGCAGGTCCATGCCAGCGTCGCTTTCGCTCGTTTCGGCGGCGAGGACGACGCCACCGATCCGACCTCGATCGTGCGGCGCGTCGACATCGCGCTGCAATACGCCAAGGCGGACGGCGGCAGCGGTCTGTCGAGTTTCGAAGACGACATGGAGATGTCGATCCGCGAACGCGCTCAGCTCGAGCGCGACCTCGAGGTGGCGATCGCCACCGGTCAGATCCAAGCCGCACTTCCAGCCGGTCATCGACCTTCAGTCGAACTCCATCTCCGGCTTCGAAGTGTTGGCGCGCTGGGATCATCCCGAGCGCGGCCTGATCTCGCCGTCGGTGTTCATCCCGATCGCCGAAGAGATGGGCAAGCTCGGCGAACTGACCAAGGTCATCCTGCGACGGGCCTGCGGCGCGGCGCGCGACTGGCCGGCGAACATCAAGCTCGCGGTCAACATCTCGCCGATCGACTTCAAGAACCCGTGGCTCGCTCAGGAGATCCTCCAGACGCTGACCGAGGTCGGTTTCCCGCCCCAGCGCCTCGAGCTCGAGATCACCGAGAACGCGCTCGTCGTCGACCACGAGCAGGCGATGAAGACCATCACCTCGCTGAAGAACCAGGGCATCTCGATCGCCCTCGACGATTTCGGCACCGGCTATTCGTCGCTGCACCACCTGCGCGTCCTGCCCTTCGACAAGATCAAGATCGATCAGTCCTTCGTGAAGACCATGCGCGACAACGCCGACAGCCGAATGATCGTCAAGGCGATCATCGGCCTCTCCGGCTCGCTCGGTCTGCCGACCACGGCGGAGGGCATCGAGACCAACAACAACGCCGACATCCTGCGCGATCTCGGCTGCACCCTCGGCCAGGGCTTCCTGTTCTCCAAGGCGGTGCCGTCGAAGGAGGTGCCGCAGCTCCTCGATGCGCTGGCCGAGCAGGCGGTCCATCCGGAGAACCGGCCGGACGTCGAAGGCGTCGCGGAATCCGAGCTCCTGGTGCCGCACCCGACCGCCGCGGTCGCGGCGGAGCCGGCCGTGACCGCCGAGCCGAACGCCGACGCTGCCGAACCGGCTGCGGAGGACGGCGAGGACGTACTGGAAGCGGCGCGCCGCATCGCCTGATCCGACCGGCCGAAGAACGCTCCGACCGCCGCCGCGACGCCCCGCGACGGCGGTCGCGGCGTTTCCCGGCTGGTCTTACGGGATCCTGCGGATCGTCATGCGATGCCGGATCCCACTCGTCGAAAAGCCCTTGTTCAGACGGGCTTTTCGACGAACGGAATACGAAATCCGGATTTCGTGTCACCCGCCGGTGAACGACGCCGCTTCGGTATCCTTGAGGTCGGCGTAGAGGCGGGCGAGACGGGTGGTCATCGGCCCCGGCAACGCCGCCGGCAACACCCGGCCGTCGATGGCGCGGACCGGGGTCAGGCCGCCGAAGGTGCCGGTGACGAAGGCCTCGTCGGCCGACCACACGTCCTTCAGAACGAAATTCGCCTCACGCACCGCAATGCCGTTCGCCCGCGCCAGCCGCAGGACGTTGGCGCGGGTGACGCCGTGGAAGCAGTAGTCGCCGGTCGAGGTCCTCAGTTCCCCGTCCTCGACGAAGAAGAAGTTGGTGGCGTTGCACGACGACACGAAGCCGTGCGGATCGAGCATCAGCGCCTCGTCGGCGCCGGCCTCGATCGCCTGGAGAAGCGCGGTGATGAGGTTCAGCCGGCTGTGCGAGTTGAGCCGCATGTCGAACATGTCGGCGGGGGTGCAGCGGATCGCCACGGTCGAAAGGTTCAGGCCGCGGGTGAGGATCTCCGGGCTCGGCTGTTTCCACTCGGCGACGATGACGACCGTCGCCTTGGAGATGGTCTGGCGCGGATCCTGGTTCGGCGTCTTCTTCAGGCCGCGGGTCACCATCAGGCGGATATGGACGCCGTCGTGCATGTCGTTGGCGGCGAAGGTCTCGCGCAGCGCGGCGACGATCTCGTCGCGGCCGAGCCCGATGTCGAGAGCGATGGCGCGGGCGCCTTCGAACAGGCGATCGAGATGGGCGTCGAGGAACATCATCGCGCCCTTGTGAAGCCGCAGCCCCTCCCAGACGCCGTCGCCGAGGACGAACCCGGCGTCGAAGATCGACACTTTCGCTTCGTCACGCAGCACGAGGTCGCCGTTCAGCCAGACCTTGACGGTGGCGTTGCGCGGATCGGCGGCGAAGTCCTGACTGCCCTTCATGGGGTACTCCCGAGAAACGACGACGGGGCGAGCATGGCCCGCCCCGTGTGCCGAGGGAAGTCTCGACGCACGAACACCGTCACGCCGCCCGCTTCAACACGTCGGCGAGCTTGCCGAAGAGTTCGTCGATGTCCGACTTCTCGATGATCAGCGGCGGGGAGAGGGCGATGATGTCACCGGTGGTGCGGATCAGAAGGTCGTGCTCGAAGGCGTCGAGGAAGCAGGAGAAGGCGCGCTTGGTCGGCTCTCCGGCGATCGGCTCCAGTTCCACCGCGCCGATCAGGCCGAGATTGCGGATGTCGACGACGTGAGGGAGGCCCTTCAGCGAATGGAGCGCGTCGGCCCAATAGGCGCCGAGTTCGGCGCCGCGGGTCAGCAGCCCGTCCTCGGCATAGGTGTCGAGGGTGGCGATGCCGGCGGCGCAGGCGATCGGGTTGCCCGAATAGGTGTAGCCGTGGGCGAACTCGATCATGTGCTCGGGACCGGTCATGAAGGCATCGTGGATCTTGCCCTGGACGAACACGCCGCCCATCGGGATCACCCCGTTGGTCATGCCCTTGGCGATGGTGAACATGTCCGGCTTGACGCCGAAGAAGTCGACGGCGAAGGGGGCGCCGAGACGACCGAAGCCGGTGATGACCTCGTCGAAGATCAGGAGGATGCCGTGCTTGTCGCAGATGGCGCGCAGCCGCTCGAGATAGCCCTTGGGCGGGATCAGTACGCCGGTCGAGCCGGCCATCGGCTCGACGATGACGGCGGCGATGGTCGAGGGATCGTGCAGGGTGCAGATGCGCTCGAGTTCGTCGGCGAATTCGGCGCCGTGCTCCGGCATGCCGCGGGTGAAGGCGTTGCGGGCGGGATCGTGGGTGTGGCGGATGTGATCGACGTGCGGCAGCATCTGGCCGAACATCTTGCGATTGCCGCCGATGCCGCCGACCGACATGCCGCCGAAGTTGACGCCGTGATAGGCGCGCTCCCGCCCGATCAGGCGGACGCGCTGCGCCTCGCCGCGCATGCGGTGATAGGCGAGCGCCATCTTCAGCGCGGTGTCGGCCGATTCCGAGCCCGAGTTGGTGAAGAAGACGTGGTCGAAGCCCTCCGGCGCCATGGCGACGAGGCGGTTGGCGAATTCGAAAGCTTTCGGGTGGCCCATCTGGAAGGCCGGGGCGTAGTCGAGTTCACCGGCCTGCTGGCGGATCGCCTCGACGATCTTCGGGCGGTTGTGGCCGGCGTTGCAGCACCAGAGTCCCGCCGTGCCGTCGAGGACGGAGCGACCGTCGTCGGTCTTGTAGCGCATGCGGTCGGCGGCGACGAACATGCGCGGCGTCTTCTTGAACTGCCGGTTGGCGGTGAAGGGCATCCAGAAGGAAGCGAGATCGTTGGGACGGTGAGCGATGGTCATGAGCGGGCCCTCTCGAGGGCCGCATCACCGGCCCGGTCGGAATGTCGAACGTTACGGACGGAGGACCGGCCCGACAATCCCTCGACGCCGTTCGAACCGTTCCGTATTCTGAACAGATGAACACCGCACCCGACCCCGTCGCCGCCGCCGACATCGACGTCGGCGCCCGCCTCAAGACGCTCAGGCTCGCCCACGGCCTGTCGCAACGCGAATTGGCGCGGCGCGCCGGCGTCTCCAACGCCACGGTGTCGATGATCGAGGCGAACCGGGTGAGCCCGTCGGTCGCCGCTCTGAAGCAGATCCTCGCCGGCTTTCCGCTCGGGCTCTCCGCCTTCTTCGCGGCACACGACGACGAACGCGAGAAGGTGGTGTGGCGCGCTTCGGAGCTGACCGAGATCGCCGGCGGCGCGATCTCCTACCGGCAGGTCGGCGGCGACCTCGCCGGTCGGTCGTTGCAGATGCTGCACGAGCGCTATCGTCCGGGGGCCGTGTCGGGGCGCCCGGCGCTCTCGCATCAGGGTGAGGAGGCGGGGTTGGTGATCCGCGGTCTGCTCGAGCTCGAGGTCGCCGGCCATCGCCACGAGTTGCGCGCCGGCGACGCCTATCTCTTCGACAGCCGCAAGCCGCACGCCTTCCGCAACATCGGCGACACCGATCTCGTCATCGTCTCGGCCTGCACGCCGCCGAGCTTCTGACGCTCGGCACCTCAGACCGGGAAGCCGGCTTGACGGGCGAGGTCGCGCAGATCGGTCTGCGAGCGGGCGCCGACGTGGCGGATGATCTCGGCGGCGAGAAGCCCGCCGAGTTCGGCGCAGGCGCCGTAGTCGAAGTCGTGGGTGAGGCCGTAGAGGAAGCCGCTGGCGTAGAGGTCGCCGGCACCGGTGGTGTCGACCACGGTCTCGACCGGCGAGGCCGGCACCGCGGTCACCTTCTCGGCGGAGACCACCAGCGAGCCCTGTTCCGACAGGGTCACCGCGGCGAGGCGCACGTCCTGGCGCAGGGCGGCGATGCCGGCGTCGAGGTCGGCGGTCTCGTAGAGCGCCTTCACCTCGGACTGGTTGGCGAAGACGAGATCGACGACGCCGGTCCGCATCAGGTCGAGGAACTCGGCCCGCCAGCGATCGACGCAGAAACTGTCGGAGAGGGTCAGCGCCACCCGCCGGCCATGCGCGTGGGCGATGCGCGAGGCCTTGCGGAACGCCTCCTTGGCGGCCGGCGGATCCCAGAGATAGCCCTCGAGATAGACCACGGCCGCATCGGCGACGATGGTCTCGTCGATGTCGTCCGGCGTCAGATGGGTGCAGGCGCCGAGGAAGGTGTTCATGGTGCGCTCGCCGTCCGGCGTCACCAGAATCATCGAACGGGCGGTCGGCGCCCAGTCGGCGGCGCCGGTGTGGAGGGCCACGGTCTCGAAATGGACGCCCACGGCGTGGATGTCGTGGCGGAAGATCGAGCCGAGATGATCCTCGGCGACCTTGCCGAAATAGGCGGCTTTCGCGCCGAGCCCGGCGAGTGCGGCGATGGTGTTGCCGGCCGAACCGCCGGAGACCTCCTTGGCCGGACCCATGTGATCGTAGAGCCGCTCGGCCTCGACCGCGTCGATCAGACGCATCGAGCCCTTGGCCAGGCCCTCGCGCACCAGAAAGTCGTCCTCCGTCCGGGCGATGATGTCGACGATGGCGTTGCCGATTCCGAGAACGTCGAAACGCGGGCGGGTCATGGGGATCTCTTCGGTTGGAGGATCGGCGGCGGCGGGAGCGACGGCCGGAACGGGTGGGATCCTCGCGGGAAACGTGGCGCCGGGTATAAGGATTTCCGCCGTGCTTGCAAGCCGACCGGCACCGGCTTTCGCCGGACCTTCGGATTGTTTTCCGTTGAGAAACCGCCGACACTGCCCTATCTCCGCGGTCGCAGACCACAAGCGGCCCGTCGCGCGTCGCGGTCCGGGGCCGTAGGCGGCGCACCATGCGCCGCGGGGGCGTTTCGACGAGAGGGATCATGGGCAGAGAAGGTTCGATCCCGGTGCTGGACACCCGTTCCCGCACCGTGGCGCTCACGGGTCTCGCCGCCGAACTCGCCGCCCTCGAGGCGTCCGGCCGCTTCATCCACATCGGCCTCGTCGGCGTCGGCGAGATGGGCACCGACATCGTCACGCAAGTCGCGTTGATGAAGGGCCTGAAGATCACCGTGATCGCGGTGCGCGATCCCTCCAAGCGCCACGCGGAGGAGGCCTTCGTCATCGCCGGGCTCGATCCGGAACGGGTCAAGCTCGCCGAGAACCGGGCGGCGATCGCGCACACCGTCGAGCTCGGCTACACGGCGCTGACCACCGACGTCGAGGCGCTCTACACCTCGGACCATGTCGACGTGGTCATCGACGCCACCGGCAAGCCGGAGATGGGCGCGATCATCGGCCTCGGCGCCATCGAGGCGGGCAAGCACGTCGTCATGATGAACGTCGAGGCCGACGTCACCATCGGCGCCTATCTTCAGGCCCGCGCCCGCGAGGTCGGCGTCGTCTACACCGTCGGCGCCGGCGACGAACCGTCGTCGACCATGGAACTGATCGAGTTCGTCACGGCGCTCGGCTATCCGGTGATCGCCGCCGGCAAGGGCAAGAACAACCCGCTCGACGTCACCGCCACGCCCGACCAGTTCTTCGAGGAAGCGACCCGGCGCAACATGAACCCGCGCATGCTGGTCGAGTTCATCGACGGCTCGAAGACCATGGTGGAGATGGCCAACATCGCCAACGCCACCGGGCTCGTCCCCGACGTCGCCGGCATGCACGGGCCGGAGGCGACGCTGGAGAACCTCCACACCATCCTCTGCCCGAAGCAGGACGGCGGTATCCTGTCGCGCAAGGGCGTCGTCGACTACACCATCGGCAAGGGCGTGGCGCCCGGCGTCTTCGTCGTCGCGGAGCTCTCCCATCCGCGCCTGCGCGAGCGGCTCAACGACCTGAAGCTCGGACCGGGGCCCTACTACACCTTCTATCGCCCCTATCACCTCACCAGCCTCGAGGTGCCGCTGTCGGCGGCCCGTGCGGTGCTGCACGGCCGGGCCGACATGCACGCCCTGGCGAAGCCCTCGGCCGAGGTCTGCGCGGTGGCCAAGCGCGATCTCGAGGCGGGCGAGACGCTCGACGCCATCGGCGAGTACACCTATCGCTCCTTCACCCTCGAATATGCGGCGGCGCGCGCCGTCGGGGCCTTCCCGGTCGGCCTCATCGAGGGCGGGCGGACGACGCAGCCGATCAAACGTGGCGAACTCATCACCCGGATGAACGCCGAGACGAAACCCGGCTCGCGCATCGTCGAACTGCGCGAACGCCAGGACCGGATGGTCCATGGCTGAGGGCGTTCCGACCGGAACGATCGTCGCGTCGATCCGAGACGGGGTCGCCGATCTCATGACGCCGCCGTTCCGCGGGGTGATCGTCAGGTCCCTCGGCGTGACGCTGGCGATCGTCGCGGTGGTCTGGGCGATCGGCACGCGGCTCCTCACCGGCTCGGCGGTCGATCTCGCCACCGTTCATCCGGTCGACCTGCCCTACTGGCTCACCGCGGTGCGCTGGATCGCAGGGCTGTTCTCCGGCGCGGCGCTGATGGTGGCGCTGTCCTTCCTCGTCGCACCGATCACGGCCGGTGTCGCCGGGCTCTTCCTCGACGAGGTGGCCGATGTGGTGGAGCGCACCCACTACGCCGGCGACCGACCGGGCACGCCGCTGCCGGTGTGGCCGAGCCTCGTCACGGCGCTGCGCTTCGCGGCCTTGTCGTTGGCGGTCAATCTCGTCGCGCTGCCGCTGGTGCTCTTCGCCGGGTCCGGGCTGATCATCTTCACGCTGGCCAACGGCTGGCTGATCGGACGGGAATATTTCGAGTTCGCCGCCGCCCGCCACGTCGGCATCGACGAGGCGCGGCGGCTCAGGCGGATCCATGCCGGACCGGCGTTCCTCGCCGGCCTCGCGGCGGCGGCGCTGCTGTCGGTGCCGATCCTCAACCTCGCCACGCCGCTCTTCGCCACCGCCACCATGGTGCATCTGGCCAAGCGGCTGACGGGTGGGCGGCGCTGACGGGGCGGAGAGCCCTGTCGTCAGCCTCGTGATCCCCCGCGAAGGGAGATCATGAGACCTGTGCGCGGATAGCCCTCGACGACCGTCTACTGACGTGATTCAC
>NZ_DAIPZB010000060.1:0-20282 GCF_036782435.1 Pinisolibacter sp.
ATTGAGTGAATCACGTCAGCAGACGGTCGTCGAGACCTATCCGCGCACAGGTCTCATTATACCATCGGCCATTGGAAACGACCGATGGTATTCTTGATGCGAATTTCTCATGCCTCTGATGCAGATGAGAAATTCGCATGTCTTCAAAGGCCGGGTGCGTCGGCACCTTCGGACTTCGGTACGAGTTCACAGCGTCGCGCGGGTGGTGCCGTCGACGCCGACGAGGATCGCCGCCAGACCCAGACGTTGCGCCAGGGCGAAACCGTCCTTCGCGCCGGTCACCATCAGCGCCGTCGCCCAGGCGTCGGCGACCATGCAGCTCTCGGCCACCACCGTGACCTGGGCGAGATCGCCGGCGAGCGGCGTGCCGCTGCGCGGGTCCATGGTGTGGGAATGCCTCCGCCCGTCGATCTCGTGGACGTGGCGGTAGTCGCCCGAGGTGGCGACCGCCGCGTCGGTCAGTTCGATCACCCCGGCGAGCGATCGGGCGGCGCGGTCGGGACGCTCCTGGCCGACCACCCAGGTGCGGCCGTCGGGCTTCAACCCCTTCGCCCGCAACTCGCCGTCGATGCCGACGAGGAAGGACGAGACGCCATGGGCGGCCGCGACCTCGGCCATGCGATCGACGCCATGGCCCTTGGCGATGCCGGAGAGGTCGAGCGTGAGCGGCGCGAGGCGGCGGGCCCGACGGGCGATCGGATCGAGTTCGAGCGTCTTCGGCGGCTCGAAGCGCGACCGGTCGGCGGCGGCGGCGATCCCGGCCGGGTCGGGCCGCCGCGCGCCGCCGCCGAAGCCGTAGGCGCGCACCAGATCACCGACGCCGATGTCGAAGGCCCCCTCGGACAATCTGCCGATGGCGAGCGATGCCTCGAGGACGGTGAAGAGCCCGGCGGGAATCGATGTCCATTCGCCGATCGGCGCGCGGTTCAGCCGCTCGAGATCGGAGGTCGGACGCCAGGTCGACATCTCGGCCTCGACCTCCTCGACCGCCGCGGCGAGCGCGGTCGCCAGCGCCGCGGTGTCGAAGTCGGGTACGACGTGGACGATCGCCGACCAGCGCGAGCCCATCGCCGGACCGTTCAGGGCGCGGCGGACGAGATCCGCTGCGGCCGGGCGCGCCTCAATAGACGTCTTCGACATAGCGACCTCCGGCGCGCAAGGTGGCGACGTCGGTGCCGAGCGGATGGAGGATGGTCTCCATCGTCCGGGTGACGGCATGGGCCATGTCGCGGCTGCCGCAGACCAGGATCTGGGCGCCGGCGTGGACGAGTTCGCGCAGGCGGTGGGCGTCGGCGGCGATGCGATCCTGAACATAGGCGCCGGCGTGGGTGTCGCGCGAGAAGGCGGTGGTGAGCGAGGTCAGCCGCCGTTCGGCGAGGGCGCGGGCGAGTTCGTGCTCGTAGAGGAAGTCGGAAGCCGGGCTGCGGCCGCCCCAATAGAGGTGGACCGGGCGGGCGCGATCGTTCGCCCGGACGAAGCCGGCGAGCGGGCCGATGCCGGCCCCGGCGCCGATCAGGATCAGCGACGGGGCCCCTTCCGCCGGACGGAAGCTCGGATTGGTGCGGACGAAGGCGTCGACGGCGTCGCCGGGGCGCAGCCCGTGGAGGAGCGTCGAGCAGACGCCGCCCGGCATCAGGCGGACGCAGATCTCGACGACGCCGTCGGCGGCCGAGGAGGCGAGCGAATAGAAGCGCGGCATGGCTTCGCCCGGCGGCACGACGCCGAGGAGATCGCCGGCCTCGAAGGCGGGCAGGCGGCCGCGACGCAGGGTGCGCCGGTCGAGCGGCGCGGCGAAGCGCAGGATCGCCACCGGCGCGCCGACCGCGGCGCCGTAGTCCTCGCGCTCGACCAGTTCGAGCGCCGTCGTCGCCGGCCGCTCGGCGACATGCTCGAGCACCAGATCGTGGCCGAGGGCCGCGCCGAGGTCTTGGCCCCACTGGGCGAATTCCTGCGCCGATCGACGGTCGATGCGCTTGAAGCCGAGGAGGCGCGGGAAACCCTTGGCGTCGAGCGCCTCGGCGACGGCGCGACCGTAGCCGCAGAAGTCGGGGAAGGTGCGGTCGCCGAAGCCGAGGACGGCGACCGACGTGCGCCCCTCGATCCCGGCCAGGCGATCGAGGAAGTGCCGGGCCGAGGCCGGCGCCGATCCGTCGCCCCAGGTGGCGGCGAGGATCAGCAGGCGCTCGGCGCGGGTGTGCGCTTCGGCGAGGTCGTTCATCTCGGCGAGATGGACGCGATGGCCGTGACGCTCGAGGGCGACGGCGAGCGTCGTGGCGAAGCCGCGGGTCGAGCCGCCGTCGGAGCCGACGAGGATCACCGTGTCGGCGGTCTCGACGGGCGCGGAGGCGAAGGCCGCGGCGCGGTTCGCCCGGCGGCGGCGCCACATCACGAGGCCGGAGCCGGCGAAGATCGGCGTCGTCGCGGCGGCGAGGCCGAGGAGGAGGGCGAGCGCCCAGACGCCGCGGCCGGTGTGGAGGACGCGGACCAGATCGTCGAGGCGATCGAGAACCGTCGCCGGCGCGAAGGCCAGGGTGCGGCCGGTCGTCGGATCGACCACCGCCTCACCCGAACGGGTGACGAGCCGGAAGACATCGCCGGGAACGGTCGGGTCGGCGAGGGTCAGTTCCCGCAGGTCGGCGACGTCGACGCGAGCCAACGCCTCGACGCGACCGAGCGGCAGCGGCGCACCGTCGGCGGCGGCGATGGACGGGGCCTCGGCGCGCTCGGGCAGGAGATCGAAGGTCGAGGCCGACATCCACAGGCCGGTGAGCGAAGAGAGGACGAGGCCGAGGGTGGCGAGGCGGGCGAGGTCGCCGTGCAGACGCTCGGCGGTCGAACCGCGAATCGGGCGGAGGAGCGCCCGCGCGCCGCCGAGGCGGCGCGCGAGGAGGACGAGGCCGGTGAGCGACAGCACCAGCATCGCCGCCGCGCTCAGGGCCGCGACGAGACGGCCGTCCGACCCGAGGCCGAAGGCGCGATGGAGATCGGTGATGAAGCGCACGGTCGGCGAGACCTCGAAGGGACCGAGGCCGGCGCCGGTCGCCGGATCGATCCGCTCGATGCCGTTGGTCTCACCGTCGGTGTAGGCGGCGGTGACGATGCCGCTCGCCCGCACCTTCAGGGTGGAGAGGGTCTCGTGGCGCGCCGCCACGGCTTGCGCGAGCGCGGCGACCGAGATGCCGCGGTCGATGGTCGGGCTCGTGAAACGGTCGACGATCGGCACCACCGACAAGGCCACGCCGGTCAGCGCGGTGACGACGAGGACGAAGCCGAGGGCGAGGCCGAGGACGGAATGGAGACGGCGCAACATGACGAGACCCTCCATGTCAGAACGAGACCTTGAAGGTCTTGACGTAGCCCTTGCCGGCGACCGGCTTGCCGTTCTGGTCGGAGGAGAGCGGCGCGACCACCTCGGAGGGGAAGTCGCGGCCGTTCTCGACCGAGGTGTCGACATGGACGACGTAGCCGGCGTCGATCAGGGCGTCGGCGAGATCGAGGGTGATCTTCAGCGTCCTGCCGGAGCCGATGGAGGCGCCGGTGATGCCGTCGACCTCCGTCGCCCGACCGCCGGAGGCGCGCTGCCAGTCGGAGAGATGGCGCCAGTACTTGGCGCGATCGCCGGCCATCCACAGCGTGCCCTTGTACTTGCCGGCGGCGTCGGAGATCCAGATGACGGCGTAGGCGCCGTTGCCGCCGTAGGCCTTGAGGGTGGTCTCGAAGGTGATCTGTTTCGCCTCGGCCATCGTCGGGACGACGAAGGCGGCGGTGGCGGCGAGAGCGGAAGTCGCGAGTTTCATGGACGTGGTTCCGTTGGGCGCGAGGACGGCGGGCTTCAGTTGACTTCGACCTTGGGTCGGGCCTTGCCCTGGAAGAGGCCGTTGTCGGGAACCGGCGCGTTCGGGTCGGTCGGACCGGTCATGCCGGGACGGCCGGCGCGACCGCGATCGCCGCCACGACGGTCGTCGTCATCGTCGTCGTCGTCGTCATCGTCGTCGTGGCCGCGGCGGTGCTCGCGCGCCTCGTGACGACGGCGATGCTCTCGGTCGGCGATGCGGAAGCGCTCGGCGGTGGAGACGGTCGCGCCGTCGTCACCCGTCTCGCGGGCGTAGCGGTGTTCGAGGAGGCGGGGGGTGGCGAGGGCGACGCCGGCCACGGACGTGCCGAGGACGAGCGCGGCGGTGGCGAGGAGGAGGGGCTTCTTCATCGGAGGGGCTCCGTTCGGTTTCGACCGGAGCACCCTGCGCGGTCCACCTGACGGCCACCTGAAACGGCGACGCGCCGGCGTTCAGCTTCGCGTCAGGAAGATGAACGCGGCGCCGGGAGACGGACCCGGGCGAGGAAACCACCCTCCCGCCCGGGGGCGGGCGAGCGGAGTTCGAGGGTCGCGCCGGAGCCGCGGCAGATGGCGGCGACGATGGCGAGGCCGAGACCGGCGCCCTCGGCCGTGGTGGGACCGCGCTCGAAGCGACGGGTGATCCGACCCAGGTCTTCCGCGGCGATCGCCGGCCCGTCGTTCTCGACTTCGAGCGCCTCGTCGGTCAGCCGCACCGCGACCACGCCGTCGGGCGCACCGTGTTTCAGGGCGTTTTCGACGAGATTGCGGGCGAGCACGGCGAAGGCGTCGGCATCGAGATCGCAGAGCGGGCCGCCGTCGGGCGGGATCGTCACGGCGAGACGATCGGCGACGTCGGCTCGGCGGTCGATCTCGTCGATCACCAGGGCGAGGACCGGGCCGAGCCGGACCGGGGTTTCGGCGAGAAGACCGCCGCCCTCGGCCTTGGCCAGTTGCAGAAGCTTCTCGGCGAGGCCCGACAGGCGGCGCAACGACGCGGCGATGGCCCGGGCGCGCTCGCGTGCCACCTCCTCCGGCAATTCGGCGAGGAGGCGCTGGGTCTGGGCGAGTGCGGCGGCGATCGGCGTGCGCAGCTCGTGGGCGGCGTTGGCGGTGAAGCTGCGCTCGGCCTCGAGCGCGCCGCGCAACCGCTCGAGCAGGGCATCGACGGCGCTCGCTACGGGCGCGATCTCGGCCGGCAGGCCGGTCTCGCCGAGCGGGGCGAGATTGCCGCGACCGCGCGATTCGATGCGTTCGCGGAAGGCGACGATCGGGCGGACCGTCGACTGACCGAGGAGGAGGACCGCGAGGACCGCGATCGGCACCAGGACGGCCAGCGGCCAGATCAACGCGACGACGGCGTTGCGGACCGTCTCGCGGCGATGCGCGAGCCTCTCGACGGTGACGACCCGCACGGTGCCGCGGACCGCCGTCTCGGTGTAGAGGCGCAGGTCGCCGGCGGTCGAGAAGCCGTTCGGGACGTCCTTGGGGATCACCGCCGGATCGGCATCGCTCGACTGGAGGAGATCGCGGCCGGTTTCGTCGCGAACGACGTAGGTGACGTATTCGCGATGCGGTCCGATCGGCGCCATGTGCTGCGGCGGGTCGTCGGCCTCGCGCGCCAACAGTTCGGAATAGGCGAGCGGCAGGATCCGCTGCGCCACCTCCTGGAGGGCGCTGTCGAAGACCTCGTCGATCTCACGGCGGAGCACGAGACCGGCGACGGCCGCCGCCGCCAGCCACAGCACGGTCATGGCGATCACGAGGCCGACGGCGAGACGGCGACCCAGGCTCCAGCGCGGCGGCGGGGCGAGGCGGGCGTTCATACCCCTCCCCCCGGCGCGCCCAGCCGATAGCCCATGCCGCGCACCGTTTCGATCACCTCGGCGCCGAGCTTCTTGCGCAGGCGCGCGACATAGACCTCGATGGTGTTGCTCTCGACCTCGGCATCGAAGGAGTAGAGCCGTTCCTCGAGTTGCGGCTTGGAGAGGAGCTGGTTGGGGCGCTGGACGAAGGCCTCGAACAGCGACCACTCCCGCGCCGTGAGCGCCACCGGCCGGCCGCCGCGGTGGACGGTGCGGCCGCCGAGGTCGACGTCGAGGTCGCCGATGGTGACGAGCGGGTTGGGATTGCCGGAATAGCGGCGGCCGACGGCGCGGATGCGGGCGGAGAGCTCGGCGAGATCGAAGGGCTTCACCAGATAGTCGTCGGCGCCGGCGTCGAGAGCGGCGATGCGATCGGAGATCTGGTCGCGGGCGGTGAGCACGATCACCGGCGTGACGTCGCCGCTCACGCGGCGGGCCTTGAGGAAATCGAGGCCGCGGCCGTCGGGCAGCATCAGGTCGAGCAGCACCAGATCGAAGACGCCGGCGCGGATCGCAGCTTCCGCGTCGGCGAGGCGCGTCACCCAGTCGGCGGAATGGCCGTCGGCGACGATCTGGTCGCGGACCGCCTGTCCGAGCAGGACATCGTCTTCGATCGCGAGAATGCGCATGGAGATCGCCTCGTTCCTCTGCGGCGCAGTCTAGTCTCGTCCCGGGGCGACGGGTCGGGTAAAATTCACGAGGTCGTTCAGGTCCGTTTCAGCCGCCCGTGCTGAAATGCGCCATGATCCTTCCACCGGAGAAGCCCGTGATCCTTCGCATCGCCCTGACCCTGGCTCTTCTCGGCGCGTCCGTCGACGTCGCGGCGGCGGACGACCGTTGCGCCGTGCCGCTCGCCGACTGGCAACCGAGATCGGCGTTGGTGCAGAAGCTCGCGGCGGAAGGCTGGACGGTACTGCGGCTCAAGGCGGACGACGGTTGCTACAAGGTCTTCGCCCGCGACGCGTCGGGCCGAACGATCAAGGCGCGCTTCGACCCGGCGACGCTCGAACGCGTCCCCGGCGGTCGCGGCCACCACGGCGGCGGCCACGACGACGGTCACGACTGATCGGGCGCCGCGCTTCGGTTCACAGCGTGTCCTCGAGGATCAGCAACAGCAGGAAGCCGACGAAAAACAGCGCCGTCGCCCATGGCGGCTCCTCGACCTCGTGCGCCTCGACCAGCAGTTCCTCGGTGACGAGGTAGAGCAGGGCCACCAGCCCGAAGGCGAAGGCACCGGTCACCACACCGGGCGAGGCGGTGGCGAACGGAGCGGAAAAGACCACGCCGACCGGCATCATCAACGCCAACGCCGAGGTGATCGCGACGTTGCGGAACCGCTGCTCCGGTGCGTCGCCGAGTTCGGCGGCGACCGAGAGAGCGAGGAACAGCACTTCGATCGTCAGGGCGAAGGTGAGCAGCAACCCCGCCTTCTCGCCACCCTGGAAGGCGAGGCCGAGCACCGTGCCGTCGATGAAGAGGTCGACCGCGATGAGCGAGACGAGACCGATCTTGCCCTCGGTGCGTTCGCCGATGGTCTTCAGGACGAGCATCGCGGCCACCCCGAGGCCGCCGCCGACGACGATCGACCACAGAGCGCCCTGGTGCTTCAGGTGCGGCAGGATCTCGACCGCCGCGGCGGAGAACACGATGCCGGCGGCGAAATGCTGGATGGCGCTCACCGCGACGTGGGAGGGCCGCCGCAGCAGGGTGAGAAATCCCCCGATGATCGCGGCGAGAATCGGGATCACGGTATAGGTGAGAGCGGTCGTCATGTGCGGCTCCGCGGACCGAGAAGATTCGGCATGTCACGACCGCGCGAAAGCGTCCAGACGACACTTTCGCGATGAGGGTCTTCCCCGATGCGATCGAGGGCTTTCGACCCGCCTTCGCCACCGCCCTCCGCGTCGCCTCCCTGCGACCACGGCACCTCCGGCGCGACGCGGCGATCGGACACCGATCACCGATGTCGCGGCGAAGCCCTCGAGGTCGGTGGGGAGGACGGCGCACCCACGGAATTTCAGATCGTCGCAGGAATCCGCAGCACCGCCGCTCGACATCCGACGGCGTTCCGGAGCGGCCGGGAACTTCGCTCGGAAAGTCCGTGACCGCTTTTCGGGGTTTACTGAAAAGTTTCTGACCGGTTTTCGTAGCAATGCGAACGGCGAGTTGTCACGGTGCCGCCGGTCCGCGAGTGGCGCATAAATGATCAGATTAGAAATATCAGATCTGCCCGATCGTACGACAGCGGGGCAGACGAGATCCGCCGCTGCAGGTCGACGCATCCGCGCGCCACCCGACCAGGGCCGACCCCGCCCCGCTCCGCTCACGAAGCTCCGCTTCGACGAGAGGGCCACATTCGGGGAAACGATGATGAAGAAGGCCCTGGTTTTCTCGGCGATCGCGATCGCCGCCGTCACCGCATTCGCGACCGCCGCCTCGGCCTACGATGCCGAATGGAAGCGGGGCCGGATCTACTATCGCTCCGTCTGCACCTCCTGCCACGTGGCCGAGCCGATCGGATCGATCGCGCCGTCGACGCGCACCAAGGCGGAATGGGCCGAGTATCTGAAGGCCGACGCGCACGCCAAGGGCAAGGACAAGGTCTCTCGCTTCCTCTCCAAGGCCTACCGAGCCGAGATCAAGGCGACCAACAAGGCGGCCGAGAAATTCGCCGATGTCGCCGACGAGGAGCTGACCGCCGATGTCGCCGCCTTCCTGATGCGCGGCGCCAAGGACGGCGACGAACCCGCTTCCTGCAATTGAACCGCCCGATCCCGCTCCGCCACGACCGAACCACCGGTCGTGCGGGCGGATCCGTGCGTGGAGACCGACCACGATGTCCACATCGCCCAGCCGTTTTCCCGGTCTCGCCGAGGACTGGAAGAAGATCTTCGTCGAGGAATGGTCCCCCTTCTTCGGGGCCGTCCTGCTCGTCCTGATCGTCCTGGCGCTGATGACCACCGGTCTCTTCTGGGGGGTCTTCGGCGGCGTCAAGTACTGGGGCGATCGGCTCAATGCGGCGATCGGCCTGGCGCCGTTGCTCGGCATCGGCGAGGCCAAGGAGGGTTTCCTCGGTCATCGCATGTCGCTGATGAACATCATGCTGGTCCTCGGATCGGCGACCGCGGCGCTGCTCTCCGGACAGTTCCAACCCAACCGGGCGCCGAAGCTCGAGTACGTCTGGGGCGCTCTCGGCGGATCGCTGATGGGCGTCGGCGCATCGCTCGCCGGCGGCTGCACCACCGGCGGCTTCTTCAACCCGGTCGTCCATTCCTCGCCGGCCGGTTGGGCGATGTGGGCCGGCCTGCTTTTCGGCGCCTGGGTCGGGCTCAAGGTCCTTCTGTGGACGCTCGACACCATCGAATGGGGCACCGCCGCGCCGTCGCCGATCCGCGTGCCGGAGGGGGTGAAGCGGCTCTATCCGATCCTCGGGCTCGCCATTCTCGTCGGTATCGTCGCCTGGAGCGCGGCGTGGTGGGCGTCGCCGGAGAAACAGGTCGCCTCGCGCGCCATCGTCGTCGCCGCCGGTTTCGCCATCGGCTTCGTCATGCACCGCTCGCGTCTGTGCTTCGCCCGTTCGATCCGCGAACCCTTCATGACCGGCGAAGGCACCATGACCAAGGCGGTGATCCTCGCCATGGCGATCGGCATGCCGCTCGCAGCCCTGCTGTTCCGCGCCAAGGTGATCGACCCCTATGTCGCCATCCCCGCGACCTTCTGGATCGGATCGCTCACCGGCGGCGCGATCTTCGGCTTCGGCATGGTGTTCGCCGGCGGCTGCGCTTCGGGGGCGCTGTGGCGGATGGGCGAGGGCCACGCCAAGCTCTGGGTGGCGATGTTGTTCTTCGCCTGGGTCGGCTCGATCGCCTCGGCCATCTTCAAGAAGATCGGCCTCACCGCCATCGACGAGACCAACATCGAGACCTGGGAAGTGACCGCCGTCGGTCGTCAGGCCTTCCTGCCGGACATGTTCGGCGGTTGGGGCGTGGCGTTGGCGATCGGCTTCGGCCTGCTCGCGCTCTGGTACGCGGTCGTCCGCTGGAACGAGACCACCGAGAAACTCACCGTCCTGTGACGTTCAGCTCAGGGAGAAGACCCATGAGAACGAAGCATCTCGCCCTGGTCGGCGCGCTGATGATCGGCGCCACCGGCCTCCTCGTCGCCGTACCGACCCTTCCGGCCGCCGCTCAGACCGCCGTGCAGCCGAAGGAGGGCTGGTTCTCCGTCCTGACCACCTTCGACAAGGTGCGCGCCGAGGCGACGATCCCGCCGAAGAAGGGCGTCACCATCGTCGACAGCCGCCCGACGGGCCGCCAGTACGACCCCGGGCACATCCCGGGCGCGATCAACATCCCGGATTCGGCCTTCGAGAAGTCGGTCGACAAGCTGCCCGCCGACAAGGCGACCAAGCTGATCTTCTACTGCGGCGGCGTCGACTGCATGCTGTCCCACGACAGCGCCAGGAAGGCGAAGGCGCTCGGCTACGGCTCGATCGAGGTCTATGCCGAGGGCATGCCGGACTGGAAGGCCAAGGGCGGGCCGGTCGCGGTCTCGGGCGCCTACATCAAGAAGCTGATGGACGAGAAGCAGCCCTATACGCTGATCGACGCGCGTCCGAAGCGGGTCACCGACAAGGGCGTCATCCCGACCGCCGTGGCGATTTCCGACAGCGAATTCGACAAGCACGTCGACAAGCTGCCGGCCGACAAGGCGGCGCTGGTGATCTACTACTGCGGCGGTCTCGAATGCGTGCTGTCCGACCAGTCGGCGGACAAGGCCCGTAAGCTCGGCTACACCAACGTCGTGACCTATCCGGAAGGCTACCCGGAATGGGAGAAGCTCTACGGCGCCGGTCCGGCGGCCGCCGCCGCTCCGGCGACGGGAGCCGCACCCGCGGTCGCGCCGGCCAAGGCGGCGCTGGTCGCCGGCAAGGAGAAGGGCTCGGTGACCGTCGCCTCCTTCGAGGCGGCGTGGAAGGCCGATCCGGCCGCGATCCTGCTGGTCGACGTGCGCAATGCCAACGAGTTCGCCTCGGGGACGATCAAGGGCGCGGTCAACGTGCCGATGAACGAACTGGAGAAGAAGCTCGCCACCTTCCCGAAGGACAAGCCGATCGTCTTCATCTGCGGCACCGGCGCGCGCTCGGGTGAGGCCTACGACACGGCCAAGCTCTACGCCGCCGATCTCCAGGCCTCCTTCCTCGACGCCAACATCAAGTTCGCCGGCGACGGAACCGCGACGATCACCGAGAAGAAGTGACGTCCCACGGGTTCGGACGCCCCCGTCCGACCTCCATCGACGCCCGCATCGTCGGCCCTGTTCGCAGTCGCCGACGATGCGGGCGTCTTCGCGCTCGGCGGGGCCTCGGCACGATCGGCGGTCGATGCGGATCATTTGCTCTCGAAGTACATCTCCACCTCTCTCAGTCGCCATTCGAAATAGAAGCCGATACTTCAACATTATTTTCGATCCACCGAAACATAGGTTTCGAATACAAAATACATTGATCGTATCTTGATTTTGTGCTCGTAAAATATAGTTCAATTATATTGACAAATAAGCTGCTTTGAGCTATACGGTTCATCCAATGATACCGAATAGATTGACCATGCCCGACCCGGCGAGAGCCGGAAGGTCATGATTTCTTTGTCATTTCGACGAGGTTGCCGATGCGGTCGATGAAACACGAAGGTGCTGCGCGGAAGACGGTGCGGGCGAGCCTGCCGCTCGACGCTCGGGGACATCGCGACGAGGCGGCTTTCTTCGTCGATTTCGACGGGACGCTGGTCGACATCGCCCCCACTCCCGACGCCGTCGTGGTGCCGACGCGGTTGGCCGGATTGCTGTCGCGACTGTCGGAGCGAACCGGTGGCGCCGTCGCGGTCCTGACCGGCCGATCGCTCGACACCATCGACCGCAAACTCGGGCCGACGGTTCTACCGGGCTGCGGCCAGCACGGCCTGGAGCTGCGGTTGCCCTGCGGTCGCTCGGTATCGCGCGACGTGGCGGAGATGGATCCGGTTCGCAGAAGCCTGACCGCTCTTTCGGCCGACTGGCCGGGTGGTGTCGAGATCGAGGACAAGGGTCTCGCTCTCGCCGTCCATTTTCGCGCCGCGCCGGATGCGGCCGCGACGATCGAGCGCGACGTCGCTCGCGCCGTCGGGCATGCGCCGGAGCGATTCCGTCTGCGTCACGGCAAGATGGTGGTGGAGGCGACGCTCGCCGGGACGTCGAAGGGGACCGCGCTGCGCCGGCTCATGATGGAGGCCCCCTTCCACGGTCGAGCGCCGATCGTCTTCGGCGACGACGTCACCGACGACGACGCCTTCGACGCGGCGCGCGCCTTCGGCGGCACCTCGTATCAGGTCGGACGACGCGACGGACATCGGGCCGATTTCGAGATCGGCGGACCGGCCGATGTGTTGCGCATCCTCGAAAGCCGGGCGGACGCGGCGAACCGTGGAGGAGCGTCCCGAGAACCCACTCGACGATCGGGCTCGTCCGACGAACCCGCCACCCGTCGAAATCCTCGGAGGGCCGAACCTTGAGCCGTCTCGTCGTCGTTTCGAACCGCGTGCCCGATCCGGCCGCCGGACGGACCCGCGCCGGCGGGCTCGCGGTGGCACTCGAGCAGGCGCTGAGGCAGCGTGGCGGGATCTGGCTCGGCTGGTCGGGCGCGGCGGTCGACGAGCCGTCGGCGACGCCGCGGATCACCGAGGTCGGAGCGGTCTCCTACGCCCATCTCGATCTGACGCCGGACGAGGTGCAGGAATATTACAACGGCTTCTCCAATCGGGTGCTGTGGCCGCTGATGCACACCCGGCTCGATCTGACCGAATTCGCCCGCAACGAACTCGCGGCCTACCACGGGGTCAACCGCCGTTTCGCCAAGGCGATCGCCGCGCTGCTGCGCGACGACGATCTGGTGTGGGTCCACGACTACCACATGATCCCGCTGGCCTCGGAACTGCGCCGGCTCGGGGTGAAGAACCGGATCGGCTATTTCCACCACATCCCCTGGCCGGCGCCCGACATCCTGATGGCGTTGCCGCGTCACGAAGATCTGGTGAACGCGCTGCTCGAATACGACCTCGTCGGTCTCCAGACCGAGGCGGACGCCGACAATCTCTTCGCCTATCTCACCCGCGAATACGGGCTCCGCTCGAACGGCCGCGGCGTCGTCGGCTGGAACGACCGCTCGACCCGGATCGCGCATTTCCCGATCGGTATCGAGACGAAGGCCTTCGCGACTCGGGCGCGACGCGCCGCCCTGGTCTCCTTCGTCCGCGAGATCACCGAGAGCCTGCTCGGGCGCAAGCTGATCATCGGCGTCGATCGGCTCGACTACTCCAAGGGCGTTCCGGAGCGGATGGCGGCCTTCGAGAAGCTGTTGGAGATCCATCCCGACCTCGTCAACAAGGTCACCTATCTGCAGATCACGCCGCGCAGCCGCTCGGAAGTGCCCGAATATGCCGACATCGAACGCAGCGTGTCGGAGATGGCGGGTCGGGTGAACGGGCGGTTCGGCGAGGCGAACTGGACGCCGATCCGATACGTGAACCGCGCCTATGGCCGCACCGCCCTCGCCGGACTCTATCGCGCCGCCGACATCGGATTGGTGACTCCGTTCCGCGACGGGATGAATCTCGTCGCCAAGGAATACGTGGCGGCCCAGGATCCGGAGAATCCGGGCGTCCTGGTCCTGTCGCGCTTCGCCGGCGCCGCCGCCGAACTCGAAGGCGCGATGCTGGTCAACCCCTACGACTGCGAGGGGATGGCGCGCGCCGTCGCCAAGGCACTGGAGATGCCGCTCGACGAGCGCATCGCCCGGTGGCGCACAAACTGGGAGCGCCTCGTCGAGAACTCGATCGACATCTGGGCCGAGACCTTCCTCGGGGCGCTCGAGGACGATCGGGCGAGTTTCGCCAGCCGCCTGCTCGGCTTCATGCGGACCTCCGACCAGAGGTTCGGACAGCCGGCGAGGCGGTGAGGAGAGGCGCGGACACACGGTCGGCGGCACCCCGGTTCGGCCAGCGATTCCATCGGAGGTCGACGCGACGGGTCGCAGATGCGAAGGTGTCGGCAGGGGACCGACCGCCGTGGGGCCGCACGCGACGAACGACGTGTGGTTTCGGCGGACATTCGAAGGAGGTCGATGGCGGTCGGCCGAAACGACCGTGGACGACGGAGAAGCCGCTTCGCGCCTCGGGTCGGACGAAGTCGGCCGGACGGGACGTGAGCATGGATGTGGTTCGAAGTGCCGGAAGCGGGTTCCGCCGGGGTGGCCGGGGACGGGTCTCGTTCCGGTTCGCGTCGGTGGCGGGGTGCGCCTTCGCGACGGCCTTCGTTCTCGCCTCGCCGGCCGCCGCCTTCGAGCTCTTCGGCGTCCATTTCTTCGGTGAGAAGGCCGAGACGCCACCCGTCTCCGCCGAGGCGCAGCGCTACCTGCCGACCCTCGTCGTCGAGCCTGCCGATGGCGACGTCGAGGCGCGGCTGAAGGATGTCTCCCGGCTCGTCTCGGAAGCCGGTGACACGCCGCCGCCGAGCACCGCCTCTTTCCTGGCGCGGGCGCGCGACGACTACGGCCGCCTGCTCGCCGCCCTCTATTCCGAGGGCCGGTACGGCGGGACCATCACGATCGAGGCAAACGGCCGACCGGTCGAGGAGATCGCGCCGGACGCGACGCTGCCGAACCCGGTCGCGGTCCGCATCACCGTCGACCCCGGGCCGCGCTACGTCTTCGGCCGCATCGACATCGACGGCCGGCCGAGCCGCGTGCCGCCGCAGCTCCAGGCCGACATCAAGCCGCCGAAGACACCGGAGGACCTCGGTCTGGTCGCCGGCGCAGCGGCGCGAGCGGGGGCGGTGACCGGCTCGGAGGAGGTACTGGTCGCGGCCTGGCGCCGGATCGGACACCCCGAAGCGAGGATCGCCTCGCGCAAGGTGGTCGCCGATCACCCGAACCGTCGCGTCGACGTGACGATCCGGATCGATCCGGCGGGCGCCGCCGTCTTCGGGCCGACCAGGGTCGAGGGCACGAAGGACATGGATCCCGACTTCGTCGCCCGGCAAGCCGATCTGCCGCCGGGCGAAGAGTGGTCGTCGGACGAGGTGAAGCGCGCCGAACGGCGGTTGCGGCGGCTCGAGGTGTTCTCTTCGGTGCGCATCGTCGACGCCGGCTCGAGCCAGGATTGGGTGAACCCGGCACGCCAGCCGGTCACGATCACCGTGGCGGAGCGGCCGCTCCATGTCTTCGGCGTCGGTGGCGGCTACTCGACGATCGACGGCGCCGGCCTCGAAGGCTACTGGCAGCATCGCAACCTCTTCGGCCGTGCCGAGAAGCTGCGCGTCGAGGCGCGGGTCAGTGGCATCGACGTCGCCGACCCGAGCCGCTTCACCTATTCCGGCGGCTTCACCTTCGTGAAGCCCGGCGTCCTCGATCCTGCGACCGATCTGACGGTGCAGCTCCAGGCGGCGCGCGAGGTCTACGATCCCTACACGGAAGAGGCCGTCCGCGCCCGCGTCGGCCTCGCCCACGAATTCTACCCCGGCCTCACCGGCAAACTCGGCGTGACGATGGAGGCGGCCCACGTCGACGACGCCTGGGGCGAGCGAGACTTCCGTCTCCTCGGCCTGCCCGCCGAACTCGCCCGGGACACCACCGACGATCGGCTCGCCCCGACCCGCGGCTACCGCATCAAGGGGCAGCTCGAGCCCTTCTACGAGATGCGCTACGGCAACCTCGGAGCGATCGGCCGCCTCGACGCCACCGCCTATCGGGCGCTCGACGACGAGGGTCGCCACGTGCTCGCCGGCCGCGTCGCCTTCGGTTCGATCTTCGGCGCCTCGGCACGCGAGATCCCGGACGATCGGCTGTTCTTCGCCGGCGGCGGCGGGTCGGTGCGCGGTTTCGCCTATCGCAGCCTCGGGCCGCGCACCCCGGCCGGCGACATCGTCGGCGGTCTGTCGCTCGCCGAGGCCTCGCTCGAATACCGGGCGCGGGTGACCGAGACCATCGGCGTCGTCCCCTTCGTCGACGCCGGCACCGCCTTCTCGTCACGCCTGCCGGACTTCTCCGGGAGGATCCGCATCGGGGCCGGTCTCGGCCTGCGCTATCACACCGGTCTCGGCGCCATCCGCTTCGACGTCGCCGCACCGCTGAACCCGGAGCCGGGCGATCCGCGCTTCGGGATCTACATCGGCATCGGGGAGGCCTTCTGATGGCACGCTCGCGCCTCGCCGCCCTCGCATTCGCGGCCCTCCTCGCCGTCGGCCTCGGCGCCGCCGCGCAGACCCCCGCGCCGGCATCGACGTCGTCGTCGACCTCGAGCCCACCCACCACGGACGACGAGGAGAAGTCCGCCTTCGTCCGCTTCGTCGAGGAGACGATCTCGACGCCGGATCGCCGCATCCGCCTCGGCCGGATCGACGGCGCCCTCTCCTCCGACGTGCGCATCGGCTCGATCACTCTCGCCGACCGCGACGGCGTCTGGCTGGAGATCACCGACGCCCATCTGGTGTGGAGCCGGCTGGCGCTCCTCAAAGGGCGGTTGGAGATCGCCGAATTGACCGCCGCCGCGATTCGTCTCGACCGCCGGCCACGGGGCTCGGCGGTACCGTCGGCGACCGCATCGCCGACCTTCGCGCTGCCGGATCTGCCGGTCTCGGTTCGGCTCGACCGTCTGGCGGTGCCCGATGTGACACTCGCCGAAGGGATCGCCGGCCCCGCCGCCCGATTCGCCGTCGACGGCGGGGCACGGCTCGACGGCGACCTTCTCGATGCGCGCTTCGCCGTCCGCCGTCTCGACGCCGGCGGCCGTCTCGACTTCCGCCTCGGCTATCGCGAGGCCGACCGGGTGCTCGATCTCGATCTGGCGCTCGACGAACCGAACGGCGGGTTCCTGACCAACCTGTTCGACATCCGCGATCGGCCGGCGCTGGCGCTCGGGGTGCGAGGACGCGGGCCGGTCGACGGCTTTTCCGCCGATCTCACCCTCGATGCCGAGGGAGAGCGGCTGCTCACGGGACGCGGTGCCGTGGCGAGTGCGCCGCAGGGGCGGCGTTATACGCTGCAGGTCGACGGATCGCTCGGCCGCCTCGTCTCCGATCGCTGGGGGGCCTATTTCACCGGCCGGACGTCACTCGACGTGGTGGTGGCCGAGGCCGGGAGCGGCGGTGTCGTTCTCGAACGTGCGGAACTGGTTTCGGGCGCGGCGGCGCTCCGAGCCGTCGGTGCCTTCGCCGCCGACGGCGTGCCGACCGCGCTCACCGTCGCCGGCGAGCTCGGGTCGGGCGACGGGGTCGTGCCGATTCCGGGAACCGGGGGGCGGGCAAGACGGGCGAGCCTCGCCGTCGTCTTCGGCGACCGAGCGCCGTGGAAGGGAACGCTCCGCCTCGACGGCTTCGAGAGCGACGACCTGCGTCTGCGCAGCGCCGAGATCACCGCCACCGGCGTCGCCCACGATCTCGCCGACGCGACGTCGCGCGGGACGAATTTCGAAGTATCGGGCGGCGTCGACGGCATCGAGAGCCCGCGGCCGGGCGAGGCTGCGGCCTTCCGCTCGCCGCTGCGGCTGGCGGCGCGGGGCGACTGGCGCGCCGGCGGGCCGATCACGATCGCGACGTCGACCCTCGACGACGGCAACGTCGCCGCTCGCTTCGCCGGAACGATCGGGGCGGGGGCGATCTCGGGCGAGGGTGGCGTCGCGGCGAAGACGCTGGCGCCGCTCTCCGATCTCGTCGGACGCCGGCTCGGTGGGCGCGTCGACCTCACCGCCCGTGGGACATGGCATCTTCTCGGCGGCGCCTTCGACGTCACCCTCGACGGCGAGAGCGTCGACCTCGCCACCGGCTCGGCCGAGGCCGACGCGCTGATGCGCGGCCGCATGACGCTGCGCGGCCGGGTGGCGCGCTCGGTCGAAGGCCTCACCGTCGAAGGCGTCGCGCTCGACAATCGATCGCTGCGCCTCGAAGCCGCCGGCACGCTCGGCCGCACCGCCGGGGACCTGTCGCTCGGCGCGGTGATCCACGACCTCGGCGTGGCGACGCCGAAGGCGAAGGGACGGGTCGCGCTCGAGGCACGGGCGACCGGCGGTCTGGCGCGCCCGGCGATCGCCGCAGCGCTCACCGCGCCCTCGCTCTCCCTGCAGGGACGCCCCTTGCGCGACGGCGAGGCGCGTTTCGACGGGGTGTTCGGCGAGACGGGACTCGACGGACGTTTCGCCCTCTCCGGCGACCTCGCCGGCCGGCGGCTCACCGGCGGCGCGACCGTCGTCGCGCGGGAGGACGGCGGCTCACGGCTCGACGGGTTGCGGATCGTCGCCGGACGGAGCCGCATCGAAGGAGCGCTCGATCTCACGCCGAAAGGGCTCGTCGAGGGCACGCTCGCGATCGTGTCCCCCGATCTCGGCGACCTCGCGCCGATCGCCCTCGTCACGGCCAAGGGCGCGCTCGACGCCTCGGTCACCCTCGCGACCCGCGACGGGGCGCAGACCGCGGCGGCGCGCGGGCGGGCGCGCAGTCTCGTCGTCGAGGGGGCGGCCGTCGGTTCGGCCGACTTCGACGTGACGCTTTCCGACGTCTTCGGCACGCCGACCATCGCCGGCCGGGTGAACGCCGCCCGCATCGCGGCGTCGGGCGTCGACGTGGCGAAGGTCGATCTTCGGGCGTCGCCGGCCGACGACCGCGCCACGCGGTTCGACCTCGGCGCCGACGGGATCGCGACGCCGGATCTGCGCGATGCGGGTCTCGCGCCGGCGGCTCTGACCACCACCGGTACGCTCGTCGATCGCGCCGCGCGTTTCGAGGCGACCGTGCGGGCCGGCGGCGGCATCGCGCTCGCGGCACGCGGGCGGGCGTCGATCGATGGGTCGGATCTCGACGTGACCGTCACCGGCGACGTGCCGCTCGCCGCGGCGAACGGCCTGCTGCGCGAGCGAGCGACGAAGCTCGCCGGCCGGACGAGGCTCGATCTCCGGATCACCGGGTCGGCCGCCGCACCACGGATCGGCGGCGCCGTCGCGCTCTCCGAGGTCGGGGCGACCGATCCGGAGACCGGGATGCGTCTCTCTGCCGGCAGTGGCCGCATCCGCCTCGGCGACGGCCGCGCGACCATCGAGAGTTTCTCGATCACCACCGGGTCGGCGGGGACGATCGCGCTCTCCGGCAGCGTCGACCTGCCGCCGGCGCAAGGGCTGCCGGGCGATCTCACGGTGCGTCTCAGCCGCGCCCGGATCCGCAACGGCGACTTGCTGACGGCGGAGACGAGCGGCCTTCTGACCGTCCGCGGCCACCTCCTCGCCGGGCCGACGATCGGCGGGGCGATCACCGTGGATCGTGCCGAGATCGCCGTACCCGAACGCTTCGCCGGGCGCCTCACGGTGATCGACACCGAACATCGCGGCGCTTCGAGGTCGGTGGCGCGGACCGTCGCCAAGGCGCGCGGACGCGATCGCCCGGGATCGAAGGCTCGTGCGGCGGGCTTCGGCCTGGCGCTGTCGGTCGAGGCGCCGGCGCGCATCTTCGTGCGCGGCCGCGGCATCGACGCCGAACTCGGCGGTCGGTTGCGGCTCGACGGCCCGGTCGACCGCCTCGCGCCGGTCGGCGCCTTCGAGATGATCCGCGGCCGGCTCGACGTGGTCGGCCAGCGCATCGATCTCACCCGCGGGCGCGTCCAGCTCGTCGGCAGTCTCGATCCGGAGATCGACTTCACCGCCGAGACGAGGCGCGGCTCGACGACGGTCACCGCCCGCGTCCACGGCGCGGCGAGCGACCCGCGCATCGCGCTGTCGGCGTCCGAGGATCTGCCGCAGGACGAGATCCTGGCGCGCTTCCTGTTCGGGCGATCGATCACCCAGCTGTCGCCCGTCCAGGTGGTTCGGCTGACCATGGCGGTGGCGCAGCTGGCCGGCGGCGGACAGGCGGCGGACCTGCTCGGCTCGATCCGCAAGTCGACCGGCCTCGATGATCTCGACATCGTCACCGACTCCAAGGGCAACGCGGCGGTCAAGGCCGGCCGCTACGTCGGTGAGAACGTCTATCTGGGCGTCAAGACCGGCGCCAAGGGCGAGGCGGCCGGCACGATCGATCTCGACGTCACCCGCAACCTCAAGCTCCGCGGCGAGGCCGGATCCGAGGACTCACGACTCGGTGTCTTCTTCGAACGGGAATACTGAGATCCGTGTGCGGGATCGGTGAGGGTGGCCGTGGTGGCCGGCGACAAAAGTTCTCGTTCGAGCCGGTTCATCCTCGGTTCATGTCGTACCCTTACGATCACATCATAGCTTCTGCACTCTCATCCGTTTCCCGCCATCGATGCCCCCACGGCGCCGGTGGATCCGTGCCGTGATGTGATTTCCAAGATTTTCATTTCACGAGAATCGGACTTTTATTCTATAATAATACGTATGTTTTCGTACCCGGCATGCGGGTATTCCTGTCGACAAGGTAATTTTGTTCCTTTTTGTTGCTTTTATGCTATGATTTCCGCGGAAGTCCGCCCCGACGACGGGAGATTTCATCCCGCCGTCGGCGACCGTCCAACCGCGGAGAGACGAAATGCCCCGTGTGTTCCTCAACCGTCTGAT
>NZ_DAIPZB010000061.1:0-19901 GCF_036782435.1 Pinisolibacter sp.
CGACGCCGTCCTGCGCCAGAACCCGGAAGTCGGCGCCTACAATCAGACGATCTGAGCTGTCGACCGCAGACCCGTCTCACCGAAGAAGGTCGCCGCGAACGACCGCGCATACCAGGGGTGCGGCGCCGTGTATCGTCACCACTCGGCGATCGGGTCGTGATGAAACGACAGACGCCGAGTCGGTTCGAGGCATCGACCAGCCGAACACCGTGTGTTCGCGTCGGTATCGGACCCGCGAGTTTCCGATGACCATGAACGATCCCTCGCGAAGGCGACCCGTGAGGGCGGAGCCTGCGTCGCCCGTCGAACCTCGCACCGGGGCGATCGTTTCGGCTTGGAAGGGCGCGGGGGTCGCAACGACGGACGGCGAGGCGAACCTCGGTAAGCGGGAGGAGCTTCGCATTCGTCCCAAGAGGCCAACGCCCGCTCGAACCGAGCGTCGAATATGGCCGTCTCGGTTCGTGAGCAAGCCAGGTCGCTGAGCGAGACGAGGACGGCTCGGGGCAAGGTCATTGCCTACGGGCTGGAGCGCAACTATCTGAGGGAGGATTTCGCGCCGAGATCGAGGCGATCCTGGCCGCGCACCCGGTACCGGCCGCGAAGGCCGCCTGATTGGATCAAAGGCGGATCTCGGAGCAAATCGATGTCGCAGATCGTTCCCGTCGTGCTGTGTGGTGGTTCCGGCTCGCGCCTGTGGCCGGCGTCGCGGGAGAGCTTTCCCAAGCAGTTCCTGGCCCTGACCGGCGAGATCTCGCTGTTCCAGGACACGCTGAAGCGGGTCGTCGGACCCGGCTTCGACGCACCGATCGTCGTCACCGGTTCCGACTATCGCTTCCTCGTCGCCGAGCAGATGCGCGCCGTCGGCGTGAAGGGCGACATCGTGCTGGAGCCGATGCGCCGCGACAGCTGCGCCGCCATCGCCGCCGCCGCCCGTCTGGCGCTCGCCCGTGATCCGGAAGCGCTGGTGCTGGTGCTCGCCGCCGACCACGCCATGCCCGACCTCGAGGGTTTCCTCGTCCACGTCCGCCGCGCCGCCGCCGCCGCCCGCGCCGGCCGCATCGTCACCTTCGGCATCCACCCGACCCGCGCCGCCACCGGCTACGGCTACATCCGCCCCGGCGAGCCGCTGGCCGAGGAGGGGGTGTCGACCATCGCCGCCTTCGTCGAGAAGCCGGACGAGGCCACCGCCGAGCGTTACGTCGCCGAGGGCTATCTCTGGAACTCCGGCAACTTCCTGTTCCGCGCCCGGGTCTTCCTCGAAGAGCTCGATCGTCTGGCGCCGGAGATCGGCCGCCCGGTGGCGGAAGCCGTCACCCATGCCGCCCGTGATCTCGATTTCCTGCGGCTCGAGGAGGAGGCCTTCTCGATCGCCGTGCCGAAGTCGGTCGACTACGCGGTGATGGAGAAGACCGCGCTCGCCGCCGTCGTCCCCTCCGATTTCGCCTGGTCCGACGTCGGCGCCTGGGGCGCCATCTGGGATCTCGCCGCCAAGGACGCCTACGGCAACGCCGCCAAGGGCGACGCCGCCTTCCTCGACGCCGCGAACTGCTACGTCCATTCGCCCGACCGGCTGACGACGGTGGTCGGCCTCGACGACGTGGTGGTGGTGACGACCCGCGACGCGGTGCTGGTGGTGGCGCGCGATCAGGCGGAGAAGGTCAAGGGGCTGGTCGCCCGCCTCACCGCCGCCGGCCGCAAGGAGGCGACCGAGAACCTCAAGGTCTTCCGCCCCTGGGGCTCCTACGACAGTATCGATCACGGCCCGCGCCATCAGGTGAAGCGGATCTCCGTCGATCCCGGCTGCAAACTGTCGCTGCAGAGCCATTTCCATCGCGCCGAGCACTGGGTGGTGGTGTCGGGCACGGCGCGCATCACGGTGAACGACACGGTGACCATCGCCTCGGAGAACCAGTCGGTCTACATCCCGCTCGGCGCCACGCATCGGCTGGAGAACCCCGGCAAGATCCCGCTCGACCTCATCGAGGTCCAGTCCGGCTCCTATCTCGGCGAGGACGATATCGTCCGCTACGAGGACGCCTACAACAGGAGTTGAGGGCGGAGCCCTTCGAAAATCGAAGCGTCGGCCGATCATGCCACCCTCCCGCATCACGAGGCGGAAGAGATTCGTGGTTCGCGAGCATCCGCAACCGTAGCATCGGGCGCGGTGAGCGAAGATGATCGGCGCGGAGGCCTCTTGCCGTCGGGCAGCCGAGCGCTTCGGCATCGGTGCCGCCAGCGAGATCGGATGGCGTGCGCGGGAACGACTTCAGGGCGATGCACGACCCGAGGCGCTCGGCGGAGATCGCCGGTCCGGCCCGGCGGCTCGATGCCTACGCCGATCTGATCCTCGTATGGATCGAAGCGGCGCGAGCCTCACCCTCGGCGAGCTACGAGCCCGCCGTCGCCGAACAGGGGTGTGTCACCTGAATCTTGTCGGCCGCAGCGGCCGACGCACGGTCTCGCGATCCGAAGGTCAGGCGTGCTCGCGCGCCCCGAAGACGAAGAACAATCCGATTCCCCAGAGAATGGTCGATCCGAGCGCGACCATGGTGATGTCTCGGGCGGTCCGCGGGTACTTCGCTTCCTCCGGCATCGCGGCGGTTTCGAATATCGCCAGATAGCGAACCTTGCGATCCGCCTCGTAACGCGCCCGTTCCAGGGATGCCAGAGCGGTGAGATAGGCCTTCTCGGCGAAGATCCGCTCGGCCTCGAGCTCCTCGTAGGACGACAGCATCCGTGCCACGGTGCGTGTGCCGTCGACCTGCTTCTCCGAGGTCGCCGCCGATTCGCCGCTCACTTCCCTCTGGAGCACGGCGAGTTGCTTCAGCAGGGCTGCGCGCTGGTTCTTCAGCACCACGATCGACGGCGCATCCTCCTTCATGAAGCCGCGCGCCGCCTGGAGTTCGGTGTCGACGCGGGTCAGTTCCGCCTTGCTCTTTTCGATCATCTCCTGCTGGAAGCCGGCCCGTCGAACCGGATCGGCGATCTGCTCCTGTTCGCGGAACTTCCGCATACCGGAGCGCAGCATCCGCTGGCGCTGCTCGGCGCGCTCGACCTCGGTGGTCGCCGCCTTCAGAGCGTCGCGCCGCGATTCGGTCGACAACTGGTTGATCAGTCGATCGGCCGCCGCGGTGATCGCGTTCGCCAGATCGAATGCTTCCTTGGGGTCGTAGGCCGTCACTTCGAGACGGATGATCCCGGTCGAGGGCTCGAAATTGGCCGAGACCATCTTCTGCCAGTAGTCGAGAACGTCCTCGATCTTCTCGTTGCCGGACATCCGCGACAACCAGTCGATCGAGGGCTTCGAGTAGAGCGCTCGAACGTCGATCGAACTCTTGAGATCGTCGATCATGCCACGTCCGAGAACGTAGTCGATCAGGATGTAGGAGTCGGCGGACATGCCGGAACTCCCGCCGAAGTTGCCGAGGATGCCGAGCATGTCGACCGCGGGAGTCTCCTGCCCCCGGACCGCGAACTTCACCTTCACCGCATACCGTTCGCTGGCGAACAACAGGAGATGGAGCGCGACGACGAGAGTCGGCAAGGCGACGCAGGCGAGCGCCGACGCCATGATCCAATGCCGCTTCGCCCACGCCAGGAGGCCTCGGCTGCGCGGGATCGGGATCGATCGGCTCTTTCCGAGCGGAATGACGACCGCCGGCTTGCGTGCCGGTTCGGAGGTCCTTTCCGAAGTCGCTTCCTTGGCCTTCATGGTTGATCCTTCATGAGGCTGTTGTAGACGGCGATCGCATCGTCGATCGAGTCGTAGAACTCCAACTTTCCGTCTCTCAGAACACAGCCGACGGAGCAGTACTGCGCCAGGGTCGCCATGCTGTGTGATACCATGATGATGTCGGATTTTTCTAGTTTATTGGTGAATACGGCGGCGCATTTGGCCTTGAATCGCGCGTCTCCGACCGCGGTGATCTCGTCCACGAGATAGACGTCGAAATTGAAAGCCATCGACAAGCCGAAAGCGAGACGCGCCTTCATCCCGGACGAGTAGGTGTTCACCGGTTCGTCCAGATGAGCGCCGAGTTCGGCGAACGATTGGACGAAGTCCGTCACGGCCTCGACGTCGCGCGAATAGACCCGGCAGGCGAATTTGAGATTGTCGCGACCGCTCAGGCTGCCGTGGAAGCTCCCCGAGAAGCCCAGCGGCCAGGAGATGGACACGCCGTTGCGAGTGATGCGTCCGCGATCGGGCAGTTCACTGCCGCTGACCAGACGCAGCAGCGTCGATTTTCCCGCGCCGTTCACCCCGAGCACGCCGAGGCTGCGGCCGCGCGGTATTTCGAAACTGGCGTTCTCCAGGATCGTCTTCACCCCGGCCTTCAAGCGGTAGCGCTTGGTGACGTTCTCGAACCGGATCATAGCCGTGATACTCGCCGCCGGTACAGTCTTTCGATTACGAGTCCGAGCAGGGCGAAAGATAGTCCGACGACAAACGGTAGAGATTCGATCAAGAGAGCGCTCTTATATCCGTTGTAGAAGCCTTCCCGCACGATGATGACACCCTGCATGGATGGATTCCACTTCATGTATTCGAGTGCAAAAGGTGGAAGTTTCTCTGGAATGAAGAAGATTCCGGTTGTGAAATACTGAACTCGCATGAACCATCCCCAGAGCATCATCCATGACTTGAAGAATGTGGCGATGATGGCATTGAAGATGCCGAACCCCGCGCCGAGGACGGTCATCGACAGGAGTCCATAGGTGACCCGCAGCGGGTCGTTCGGAGCGACCTGGATTTCGAGAAAAACGAAGATGAGGACGACGAAGCCGAGGGCGGCGATGTTGGTGACGACTTCCAGGATGATGCGCGCCCACACCGTGTCTATGTTGCGGACCGGTGGAAACGACAGGAGGGCCCGATTGGCGGTGATCGATTGCGCCGCCTGAGTGGCGGGCCCGCGGAAGAAGGCGAAGGTGATGAACCCGGTGAGGAAGAAGGTCTCGTAGGAGCCGCCCAAGGGCGGCCGCGCCCCGGTCAGGAAGAACATGCCCGACAGGATACCGATCTGGACGAGCGGTTCGAGCAGCGCCCAGGCATAGCCGAACTGGCGCTCACCGAAACGGGTTCGCATCTCCCGAAGGATGAGGGCGCCGACGATGCGTGACTGGAGCGCGAAGCCTCGCTTCAGTTCCGCGCCGGAGATCGATCCCGCCATTCGCCTCTCACCATCACGACGGCCGCATCGTCATGACGATCCGGTCGCCTCGCCCATCGACCGAGACGACCTCTCCTCGCCGCGGGGCCTACCAATTCTTGATCCGCGTGACGGTCGAACTGGTCTGATTGGCCGTCGATGCCACGACACCGGTCGTCGCTTGCATTAGACGGATGAATTTGAGCAATTCTGTGCCGTCGGCGTTGGCCACGTAGACGACGTCCTTGTTGCGCAGCGGGATGCGCTGAGCGAGGGCGAAGCCTTCGGGTTGGCGCAGATTGAGACGGTAGACGATCGGCCGCGGCCGATCCGGTGCCGCGCAGGGCTTTTCGCCCTTCAGAGCGCAGACGAGATCGGCGCGCTCCTGGCGATAGACGAAGATGCCGGCGGGCTCGGCGCGATCGTCGTGAAGACCCGCGGCGGCGCCGATCGCTTCGATCAGAGATGTGCGCTCGTACTCGATTTCGAAGTTGCCCGAGCGACCGGTGGCGCCGATGGCGGTGAAGCGTTGCGGTTCGCGATAGACGAAGATCTCGTCGCCGGGCCAGGCCCAGATGTTCTGTGCCGGATCCTCGAGGATCGTCCGCACCGGCACCGAGCCGGTGGAACCGTGACGGGTCAGCCGGATGAAGAGCTCGTTCGGCACCCCCTTGGTGCCGCCTGCCATGGAGACCACGTCCATGATCCGGTCGCCGCGCGGCGACAACGGAAACCGGCCGGGGCCGCCGACGTCGCCGTTGACGCTCACCAGGCCGGAGCGGCGAGCGTGGAGCGTCACCACCGCCTGCGGTTCGATCGCCTTGTCGCGCAGTCGATCGACGATTTCCTTCTCGACCTGAGCGGTGGTGCGGCCGGCGACGGGGATGCGGCCGGCATAGGGCACGCTGACCGTCCCGTCGGCGCCGACATCCTGGGGCGGCAAGCCGACATGCTTGCTTCCGCCGCCGAGTTGACCGTTGGAGGTGGAGAACAGACCGCCGGCGCCGGCCTCGAAGATGGCGATGCCGACCGCGTCACCGATGCCGATCGTCTGGCTGGGGGTGGGCCGCTTATCGGCGAAACGGCCCGAGAGCGGCAGAGTACGATAGGCTTCGACGATCCGAGCGACCGTCGCATCGATGTCGAAGAGCTCGAGCCCATCCGGCAGCTGATCGGATTGACGGGCCGAAACGATCGCGTCCGTGCTCGGCCCGGAGGTGGGCATGGCGGAGCAACCGGCGAGGGCGAGGGCGAGCGCGAGGGCGGAAGGCGCTACAAAAAACCATCTATTCACGCGCCGCTCCTTGTCCGATTGCCGCATCTGATTAACAACTCGAGGGATTTCGGACAACCTCGAGGTGGAATCTCGACCTATTTGACGAGGCCATGTTGCCGCTTGGCTACAGGCGATTCCGGCGCCTGACGATTAAGATCGAGTGTACGAAAAGGAGCAATTCAGCGGAATTCATCGGGGGTGATGAACTCGCCGGAACATGATCGGGTCCAGCCGAATTGACCCGATCGGAAGGGATGAGCCGCGCGAACGAGACGAAACGGGTCGCGAACCGATGTGACCGGATCGGCTCCGTCCCGGCGGTGCCGTCGGCCGGGTTCTCCTGGCCCTTGGCGAGCCGACGGTTGCGGCCGAACCACGAGAAGGACCGCTCGACCACCCGGCGACGCGGCAGGACGACGAAGCCCTTCATGTCGTCGGTCCGCTTCACGATCTCCATGCGGAAGGTCGGCACGGCGGCGACCTCGTTCTTCACCTGATGGGCATTGTAGCCGCCGTCGGCCCAGACCATTTCGAGCCCCGGGAAGCGCGCTCTGATCTCGTCGAGGACAAAGCCCGCCCCGTCCCCGCCCGAATGCCGGCGGAATGGACGAGGACACGCATCGGCAGGCCGATGGTGTCGACGAGGGCATGGCTTGCCGCCCTTCGACGTTCTTGCCGGCGTCGTAACCCGCTGCGTCGTCTTGACCGCGCCCTTTTCGACCGCCGCCCACATCCCGACTCACCGCTTCGAACGTCCCGAAACCGGTGAAGCACACAACCATACCGAGTTTGATGATCTTCTGGGTCGGGCTCTATGGCCGAGAGCAGCAGGCGAATACAGCGCAATCGAATGAGCGGAACGCGCTCCGGGCACCGAGATGCCTCGATGCCCGGAACTCGACGGTTTCGTCATGATCAGAAAAATTCGCCGAACAGCATCACTGCTGGTCGACCACGAAGCGCGGCTTCGTCTTGGCCATCGCACTCGAGTACTCGAAGCCCGGAGGCGTGAAGTTCAGCCGGATCGGCCCCGCATCCAGCGGGTTTCCCTTCGAGAACGTACCGACCTGGATGAGGTAGGTCTGCCCGGCGGTGGCGTTGAAGGTGAGCCGGCTCGTCAAATCCAAGCCGCTGTCGTCGTCGTAGGCGATCTGGGTCAGACCGGACAGCGTCGTTCCCGTGTAGACCGCCAAAACCGTATCCGCACCGGCACCCGACGTCGTCATCGATCCGATGGTATCGATAGTATAGGCGCCGCTGAGGTGAGCCGTGAATTTCCACCAGACCGTGTTGCCCTGGACGGTCAGCGGCTCGTTCACCTCGGTCGTGGCCATGTAGTTGTTGCCGGTCGCCAAGGTCATCGCGGTATCGTAAACCCAGACCGAGCGCGCCGAAGCGAAATTGTCGTTCGCCGGATAGCTCATGCCTTCGAGCCGGATGATGCCGCCGTCGGCCGCCGCCTTGCCCGACACTTGGAGGTAGTAGGTCTTGCCGACCGAAGCCCAGAAGGTGACCTGGCTCGATTTCGTCGAGGAACTGGCGTTGTCGTTGGCCGTGACCTGCGTCAGGCTGGACACCGTGTTGCCTGTGTAGACGCCGAGAACCGTGTCGAAGTTCGATCCGAAGGTCGAGAAACTCATCTTCTGGGTTGCCGTGGGCGTCACCTTCCACCATGCGGACGGCCCCTGGGCCGACAACGGAGCGGGTTCACCGCTTTGCCGCGTCGCGCCACTGGTCGAGCCGAAGATCTCGCTGAAGCGCGTGGTGATCGGGATCGCCGACGCGAATGCGTCGTTCGTCGGAGCGACCGGCGCAGCGAGAAACGCCCGCGCGGCCTCCACGTTGAGGCGCGGAAGCGTCTGACCGGTGCCGTAACGTCCATCCGTGACCAGCGGCCCCGACCGCCGCAACGCATCCTCGAGGTAGGCGAGTCTGGTGGACGGGAAGCCCCCCCGCAACGCGGCCAAGGCGCCGGTGACGTGGGGAGCGGCCATCGAAGTTCCCTGATAGCCTTCATAGAGACCGCCGAGCACCGACGAGATCACCGCGCCATCGTCGTTGGTGTCGCCACCCGGCGCGAGCACCCGCGTCTTCGACGACAGGTTCGAGTAGTAGGACACCGCAGTGCCGGCCCGGTTGGTGGCTCCGACGGATACAACGTTCGACAGGCACCCCGGCCAGGACATGGCATTCGGATAGGAGTCGTTGCCCGCCGCGACGATCAACGGGATGTTGCGAGCCCGCAGACGATTGACCACCGTGAAGAACGCCGGCGTCGTTTCGTCGCAATAGCCGCCGTAGATGCCGCCGCCGATGCTCATGTTGATCGCCCGGATGTACCAGGTCGGATGGGCGATGTCTTGGCTCTCCACCCATTCGAGACCCTGGGTCATCGTCGATTCGTATGTGTAGCCGCTGCTGTCGAAAACATTGGCGGCGATCAGCTTGGCATACTTGGCGACGCCGGCCTTCGGCGCTCCTCCGGATACGGTGTTCAGGCCGAGGGTGATGCCGGAGACGTGGGTGCCGTGAGACGAGCCGGTGTTGTAGGGATAGGACGTCCCCGGACCGGAGTCGGAGACGTCGCTGTTGTTGCACGTGGAATCGGTGGTGAAGCAGGCCTCTCCGAGGACACGGGAAGTTCCGAGGAACGGATGATTGGCCTGAACGCCGGTGTCGAGAACCGCCGCCGTACGGCCGGACCCGGCGATGTAATGCGACCAGGCGGCGGGCATGCCGATCGTCACCGTCGTGGTATCGAGAACCTTCGAGGCTCTGTGGTCGACTCGTACCGACAGGACCGACGGGTCGGCCAGGAGGCGTTCCAATTGACCCTTGGTGACCAGCACCGAGAAGGCGGGGACCGTGCTCAGTTTGACGATGGCGCCCCCGTTCATCCGCTTGCCGATGCCGAAATGAGTGACCGCGACCTTGTCGATCGCCGAAGCGATCTCCGCCTTGGCGGCGGTTCGCTTCGACGGATCGGCCATCGCCGCGCCGAGTGCGGACGCGCTCGCCCGGGTCCGGACCGTCACGATGACACGCGCCGTGCCGCTCGCGGAAATTTCTTTCAAGACGGCTGCGGCCGGGCTCTTCTTACCCCCGTCAGCGCCGCCCTTCTCGGCGGCCGCCACGGGTGTGCCGATGGCCGTCACGCAGGCCAATCCTGCTGCAATCAACAATTCAGCTGTTCTGGTCATGACCTTTCCTCGCCAAATGAGCGTTCGACGGCCGACGCTCGACGAAATCCCTCCGAGCCACGGAGTCTCGAACGGCCAGACTTCCGGATTCGCCGCGTCCGAGTGAAGGGTAGCGCGGACCTGCCTTGGAGGGCACTCATCAAATTAGGATACGGATCCGGCAGATTGCAATCGGAAGTCATGCTGAAGTTTGGCCCGGGTCGCCGGACGGGGTGAAGGCGAGCCCGAGCGGGCGTCGGCCGGTCAGGCCGAAATTCACGAAATTCGGACGAGTCGGAATTTCGTGAACCCTGTGCGATCCGCTGGTGAAGCTCTCGGCTCTCGTGGACTTCGAGGTTTTCCGGCCCTGCCTCGCCGGTGCGCTGACGCGATCGGATGGGTGCAAGAGCGGCCGCCCGCCCTACGATCCGATCCCGATGTTCAAGATCCTGATCCTGCAGACGCTCCACACGCTGCCGGACGACGCGATCGGGTCCCGGATCCGGGACCGCCTGTCGTTCGTGCGGTTCCTGCGGCTCGGGCTCGAGGATACGGTTCCCGACGCCGAGACGATCCGGCGTTTCACCCCGGAGGATCAGGCGAGGAGGCCGCGAAGCGGGTCGACCGAAGCGCTGTCGGGGAAGACGATCTCGGCGAGCCGACGTCGGTCGACGCCGAGATGGTCGAGCGCGACGCCCTTGAGGACGGCGCGAAGGTCCGTCGTCGGTCTCAGGTCCCGCTTCTCGTACAGATCGGCTTCGCCGAGGCCGGGCCAATCGCCGATCACGCGACCGCCTTTCACCCCGCCCCCGATCACCAGCGCGACCGAGGCGGTCCCATGGTCCGAGCCGGCCGTGCCGTTCATCCGGACGGTCCGGCCGAACTCGGTGGCGACGACGACGACGGTATCCTTCCACACCGGCGACATGGCATGGGCCAGCCCTTCGAGGGCGGCGTCGAGCGATTCGAGCGTCCGGCCGAGCGCGCCTCCCACCGGACCTTCGGCGGCGTGGGTGTCCCAGCCGACGAAACTCATGGTGGCGATGCGTGGGCCGTCGTCCCGCGCCATCAGATTTCCCGCCGCCAGACCGGAGTAGCGGAAGAGAGCGGCGCCCCGGGGCTTCTCGGCCTTCATCGCCTCGGCGACGACCTTTTCGACCGAGGCCTCGCCGCCGACCGCACGATTCAGCTCCAGGGCCTTCTCGTAACTCGCCGCCAGTTTCGGATCGACCCCGCGATAGAGGTCGAGGAGGCGCATGCGGAGATCTTCCTTCACCGGGGGGTAGCCAGGAGGCAGCCACGAGACGACGGGTGCCGGACCGTGCATCAGGAGGGGGAGGCTCGACCCGATCGCCAGACCGCCGTGCCGGCCGATGCGCTCCTGCGATCCGAGAAGCCCGATCAGGCGGTTCATCCAACCGCTGTCGACCCGCCCGACGCCGCCGAGCCCGCTCTCCACGACATCCTGGCCATCGAAATGCGACCGTTCGCGATAGGGGGAGGCCGTCGCGTGGACGATCGCGGCTTCGCCGTTGCGAAAGAGCGAGCCGAGGAATGGCATGTTCGGATTGAGGACGAAGGTGCCGTCGAGTGGAATCCCCGCGTTTTCACCGGTTCGTGCGAGATCCAGCCCGCCGCGCGCCGCCTCGTAGTGCGGATCGCCGACCGGAGCGACCGCGGCGAGACCGTCGAGCCCGCCGCGTAGGAACAGGAACAGGAAGCGCGGATCGCGTCCGGGGGCGGCGATCGACACACGGGGGATGACCGCGGAGGCGACGAGCGTCCCCATCGCCGTCATCACGCCGCGACGCGAGTGAAGAACCGGGTCCATCTCGTCACCTCCGCAGGAAATCGGGAGACATCAGGAGAAGCGTCAGAGCGATCTCGGGCGTTTCCGCCCGCTCGATCGTTCGGCGTGTCTCGGGATGAAGGAATGCCCCGATGGTCTCGTCGGCCAGACGCGGCACGTTCCGATCTCCGGCGTTGCGCCTGGCGAGTGCCGCCACGGCGTCGAGAAGCTCGAGGAGGGAGGCGGGGGCGGCCCAGGCATCGTCGTCGTCGGGCCATCCACTCGGGAACGGAACGTTCCACAATGGCTGGCCGAACAGCGAGAGCATGCGGTTCGCTTCGCCGAAACGCCAATCGATCCCGAGCATCCGGCCGGTGGCGACGAGGAAGTCCCAAGGAGGAAGAACCTTGGCCGGCGGCGCCCGCCACGCCTCGTCGGAGCCGACGAGAGCCGACGAGACCGCGCGCAGATCACCGTCGGTGTCGAGAAAGACGCGCGTCAGTCGGGCGACCAACCCGGCCGGCTCCTGGTCGCCGACGAAGTGTCGGACCAGTTTGCGGGCGACGTGGCGCGCGGTCGCCGGGTGGCGGGCGAGGTCCTCGAAGATCGCTTCGGCCTGATCTGCACCGCCCTGAGCATACTCCTTGCCGAGGACGCGAACCGGTCCGGGTTGGTGGCGCTCGGGGGAGAACAGGAACGTGCCGGGCTCTCCGGACTTCGCCGTCATTCCGGCGAAGCCCCAACCCGTCAACGCCGCCGAAAGAGCGGTGACGTCGGCCTGCGAATAGCCGCCCTCGACACCCAGCGTGTGGAGTTCGAGGATCTCGCGTCCGAGGTTCTCGTTGAGGCCCTTCTTGCTCCGCTGACCGACTTTGGACGACGGTCCGATCGACACGTTGTTGTCGAGATAGGCGAGCATCGCCGGGTGGTGCGCGCTCGCCGACAGCATGTCGGCGAAGCGGCCGAAGACGTGAGGGCGAACGACTTCGCGTTCATAGGCGCCGGCGACGGTTCGGAGCATCGGGCCCTTGCGGCTGGCGACACAGAAGTGGTTGGACCAGAAGTTCACCAGGCGCTCGACCATCGGCGTCGTCGTCGAGAGCTGACGGTCGAGCCGCGCTTCGAACTCGCCGCGGTGGAGTTGTTCGGGAACCGACGCCGGCATCGGCGCCGGCATCGGCGACATCGCAGCGGTGGAAGGGGAGTTCGGCGCCGCCGCCGCCATCGGTTTCGGCGGCTCGGCTTCTCGCAGTCGCTTCACCTCGGCGATGTAGACCCAATAACGGCGGAGCGCTTCCACCGTCGACGGAAGATCCGAAGAGGCGAGCAATCCGGCTCGTGGCTGCAATTGTGCCAGTACGGCACCACGAGGGTCGTCGCGAAGGGCGACGATCTCACCGGGCCGGGCGCCGAGCCCGAATCGACGCACCGCGACGAAGGAGGCTCGTTCCCGATCCCGTGCCATGTCGTGTTTCCCACTCGGACCACGTCGGTCCGCGAACTCCCGATCCTGCCGCCGATTATGGCGGAATTATCCCGGGCGCGAACGTCGATCCCACCCGGAAAATGAAATACGTCGGACACCCGACACGAGGGCGTTCCCGGTAGAGAACCCGAGCCGATCGACGGTCGACGACGATCGGCGTGCCCTTGGTCCGGCCCACCGGCGCCCGGCGCGACCCGCCGTCGAGCCGCTCCCACGATGCCCGAGGCGAAACCTGTCATGCCGGAGGCCCGCGGCGCCGATGCATCCGACCATCGGAGGAACGCGACTTCCTCATTCGCGATCGAAGGCACGCGAAACTCGTGCGAGGAACGCCTTCGGTCATTGTCAAAGGCCATTGGTTTCAGCCCGCCTGATGGAAACCAGGGCGGATGGAGATGCCGAGCGCGGTGCCGGCCGTCTCCAACCGTTGCAGATCGAACAGCCGCCACCCTTTCGGCAACTCTCCTTCGAGCCGACCGCGATCGCGGTGGACCATCGCGAAGAGTTCGTCACCGCGATAGAAGCGATAGCATCGCTGGTCTGCCTGCCCCTCGGCCACGACCCGATCGGCCGTGGCGAGCAGATAGTTGGTGATGGAGTAGGCCACGAGCGCCGGGCGGCAGTAGCTCTCGGCGTTGCCGACCAGCGCATATCCGGTCGCCGAACTCTGCCGATAGCCCGATGTGATCTCGACTCTCGGGTTCGCGAACCTGAACCACAGGACGGCTTCATAGCGTTTCCGACTGGCCGCTTCGAGCGTGAAGAGCATCAACCAATCGGCCTGGCTGTCGAGGGAGAACACCGGATAGCGGAAACCCAGCTCGGTGATGTGGATGCCGAAATCCCTCTCGGCGGGGACGTGAGCTTCGACCAGCCTCTCCATCCGATCGAAGAACCGGACGTAGTCCTCCGGCTGATAGGTGTAGCCGTGGATGGCCAGGCCGTCGCAGGTCTCGTGCCCGCCGGCCACGAGGAACTTCTCGATGAAGTCGAAGTGCCAGCTGTGGGTGCACCCGCCGATGATCGTCAGGCTCGGCGCCACCTCGGCGAAGGTCTCGCGCACGATCCGATGCATACGCATCAGAACGTCGAAGTCGTCGTTCCAGTGTCCGAGAGCGGTCGCCTCGTTCCAGACTTCGTAGTGCGTGATGCCGGCGCGGACCGCACGCTCGCCGATCCAACCGATCAGACGCCGGTATTCGTCCCAATCCGCGGGACCATAGCGATAGTAGTCGGGAAGATCGCTGCGGCGCGACAGCCAACGCGGCATCCCGAACACCGCCAGCACGCGTTTGCGTCCGATCCCCGGGGGTAGCGACGGCATCAGGCCGACCCCGCGCGTGAAGCGGAACCGGTCGCCGACTCTGATCACTTTCTGCAACGAAAGGACGAAGCGATCCCAGGCCCCTCCACAGGCGGCGATCAACTCGTAGTGTTGTTCGTCCGACATGCCGAGCACATCGCCCCACCCGTCCTCGTCCATCGGCAAGCAGCGAACGACGGGCCACCGAGACCGGGCCAGGACGTCACCGGCGGGCGACGTCACGGTCGCCGACACCAGGTAACTGCCGACGCGAGGTAGTTTCAAGGCTCCGGAGAGGTGCTCCTCCTTGAGGATGCAGGAGAAGGAGTCGACCGTGACGGCATCGGCGAGAACTTCGATCGCGAGTTTTCCACCGATGGCTCCGACCGCCAATCCCACGGCGCTCAGCGAGATGCTGAACGCCATCTCGTGCGACTGCGTCGAGAACTTGGGAAAGGATCGGCTCTGGTTCATCCGTTCGAAGACGACCAGGTCTTGGACGTTCAACGAGTGATCGTCCGACCCGGGGCATATGGCGAGGTCTTCGAGACGGATGTCGACGTCGTTCTCGGTGTCGGCGAGAAAATCGAAGTAGATCCTGACGATCCCGGCATCGAAGAAGTCACCCTCGACCGGTATATTCGTGCGCAGATCTCGATCGTAGATGAACGCCGAAAGCGGCAGGCGAATCTCTTGTGGTTCGCCGGCCCTCGAAATGTCGAAGAAATCCTTCAGGTTTCCGCGAGAAAAACGGAAGACGGAATTGTTTGAATTAACGAGATGAACAGAAGGAAAGCCGACATCTCCATTGATTATGTCGGCCTTCATGCCCTTCGCTACGGGTGAGTACAGAGTGAAGACCAGGTAGGCAGAACGATCGAAGATGTGTTCACCGTCGAAAGCCGCACGTTGCACGCGTGGCCCGACCGGTTTCAGGAAGAAGGAGAAGGGCGACACGACCGCCGGCGTGGCGACCCCCGGCAACCTGACCGCGGTGAACTTCAGCCGTTCCATCCTGCCCTCCGCTCGGGCGTCCGCCCGTCTCGGATCCTCTCACCTCGGTACGCCGAGCGACCGAGATCGCCGGATCGCGGCGCTCGGGCCTCGGAAAAGCTCTGACCGGCTCGGCGTCCGCGTCACGATCCCATCGCGTCGAACGATCACTTCGCGTTGAGAAGAATATTCATGTCCTGCACGCCACCGATGTTGTTGATCAGATGGCGCTTGAAGACGAAATAGTCGGACCACTTGTTGATCAGGTAGGCCGGATCATTCGAGGTCTGGCCGTATGAATCGGTGACGCCGGGGAAATACTTGTCCGCATGGCTCTTCAGCGTGGCGGATTCCCGGTAGAGGATACCCGCGGTCCTCAGGGTCTCCGGATCGACGTCCTGCCAAGCGGGAATCTTCATGGCGACCTTGCGATGCTCGATCGCTTTGTAACTCGAGGTCGTCGCCATGAGGTAGCCGCCGGGGCGGATGATGCGCCGCATCTCCGCGAGCCAAGCCAATTGGTCGGCCTCCAACAGATGCGTCCATATCGAAATCGAATAGACGACGTCGAAAGTGTCGTCGTCATAGGGCAGTGGCGGCTTGAAGCTGGTGGTGCGAACGTCGACGTCCGGCAATACTCGACCGAGATAGGCGGTGGCGCTGGCGTCGATATCGCAGGCGTGGGTCAACTTTCCGTGGTCGAAGAACATCGGTAGCCCGACGCGGCCACAGCCGCAGCCGAAGTCGAGAACCTTCAAGTCGCTGCGGCCACCGAGGAATTCGTCGATGTGGGCGTTGACGGTCCGCGCGATGCCGCGACCGGCGGAGACGAACCTCTCGAACGTCGTCGCCCCGCTCACGCGGGCGAGGTTCTCGTTCGGCGGGCGATCGATCGTGTTGGTCCAATCCATCTTCCGTTCCCTTCGTGAACCGGGCTCGCCTCACCCGGTCGAGACGCCCTCGACCCTTCTCGGAACGAGGTTGCGCCGGAGTTTCCTCCGTCACGCGGCGATGTCGTGGATGTTCGGCTTGACGGGAATCCCGAGGGCTCCGAGGGCCGCGATCAGTTCCCTCGCCACACTCGCCCGCCAGCGGTCGAATGCGGCGCCGTCGAATTCGATACGGGCGAGCGCATCGTGGAGATCGCGCGCCGCCTCGACCTGTGCGATGCCGATCCTCGGCAGAAGCATGGTGTTGGCCAGTTCATCGGTCCGGCTGTCGTGGGCCACGATCACACCGGGTGTGCCGGCGGCGATCGCCGCCATGTTGCCGTGCAGACGGGTTCCGATGAACATCTCCATCTTGGCGTTGTCGTGGATCCACTGCGGTGCCGAGGTATAGAAGCGGCCCGCCCGCGCCATGAAGGCCCAGAAGTCGTTCAGGTCCATGTCGGGCGCCAGAATGGCGGCGATCGAGGCGCGCACCTGACTGCTGATCCGGAACCAACGTCCATTGGAGGCATCGATCGCGTTCTGGCCGCCCGACTGTTGGACGTAGACGCCATCGCTTCCCGCCAGCCACGAGAAGAGGCGCCTCTCCAGATCCCGTTTGACCGGGTCGCCCGAGATCTCGAAGGGGGCGGCGGCCGTCAGACCGAACCGCGGCGGGGTATCCCTCGCCGCGAGTTCCTTCAATCGCGCCTCCATCTTGCGACCGATCGTCGGATCCGGATTGAGCAGCGCCGAAGGGCAGCCGAGCACCCGAACATCCGGAAGCCCGAGAGCTTCGCAGACCTGCCGCGAATACTCCCCACGCACCGAAACGAACGCCGCCTGGTCCCGGAAGATGTCCACCATGCGACGAACGTGCGGGTCGGCCTTCAGCGCGGCGATGGTCTCGGCCTCACCCCCGATCTTCGGAGACTGGGCCCCCAGCCCGAATATGATCAGACGCCGCCTGGTGCCGGCGAGGAAGTTGTTCAGGCCGGTCCAATCGGCTCCCAGGCGGAGGTGGTTGGCGGCTGGAAAGACGACGAATTCGACGCCTTTCAGAGCCTCTCTGTCGGTGTAGTCGACCTCGGAGAGTCCGAGGTGAACCATCTCGCCGTCGAGGATCCGCGTGGTGGCATACTGGAACATGAGATTTCCAGAATTGTTGCCGAGGACCTTCAGCAACGTCGCGTCGTCGAACCGTTCCGGTTCGCGCACATGGCCCGGAGGGCCCAAAACAGCGATCTTCGGTGAAGTCAAGTCAGAAATCCCTACCGCTCATCTCTACGGTCATCTTCGATTTTGATAACCGCATCGCCAACTCGGAAAACGAACTCCATGTCGATCCGAGCATTCGCGGCGCCGAACTCAATAGAATCGCATCCGCGAGAGCGTAACGCAGCTGCGTTGCGGAGCGATCATAGACATCCCTGGACAGGAAGGCAACGCGATCGCCGTAGCGCCCGAGGAATTCCTCATAGGTCTCCGGGCGATCGGCGGCGAGAAAGATGTGTCGCGCCGCGCCCTGCTCGATCAGTGCGTCGATCCGCTTCATGAAGTGGGAGAAATGGCTCTTGGCACGCCATTCGTGCAGCAGTCTGTGGCCTTCCTCGGTCCAGTTCTCCTGGGAATCGTAGGTGTTGTGATCGAGGCCGGCGCCCGCCTCCATGCGCACGTGGGCCGAGAGATCGTTCGGCTGCCGCACCCGGTTCACGAGATCGAGGACCGACGCGGTGGGCGTCAGATTCTGCAGCCACCGGTTCTCGAGGTCCCAACTCGTATGAGGGTTGTTGAGCACATAGGCGGAGCGAGCGTAGGCGTCTCTGGTCGGGTCGAGGACGACGGGTCCGTCCTTGTCGGCTCCGTCTTCGACCTCCATGTAGTTGAAGACCGACATCCCCTTCGAGCGCGCCGCATCGACGAAGGTCGTTTCGATCACCGCTCCGGGATAGTCGAAGAGATCGAAGATGCGGCCGTCGCAATGATGGTCCGGCTGCCAGACGACGACGACTTCGCGATCGGTCGCATCGGCGATCACGGCGGCCGACGCCATGGCGCGGAGACGGTTGCCGAGCCCGTGCTGGGTGTCGATGAAGAGCTTGCGGCGCGGCGAAGATATCTGCGGCGCGGCCGGACCGCCGGAGGCGGGCGCAGCGTTCTTCGCCGTCGCTTCGGCGGCGACCAACGCGTCGATGTCGGCCGTGGTGATCTCGCCGAGCCGCTTGCTCTCGAGCAGCCTGTAGAAGCCGGCGCGGGAAAGATGATAGGCCTGCATCCCGACACGCCACGAAACGAGTTCGAGGGCAGCGTAGTATTCCGCATCCTGCTTGATGTCGTCGCCGACATAATGCGGCATTTCGTTCTTCTTCCGACGCACCTCGATATAGGAGCCTTCGTCCCGCAGGATGTCGAACGGGGCGAATTGACGATCGATCTTCCACGGTGGCATGACCATCGCGAGGTAGCGATTGCCGCGAATCTTGAACAGCGGATCGGTATGCAACTCGTCGACGGCGTGGATCGTCTCATCCCCCGCATGGCCGAGCCGCTGAGCATCGTCATGAGGAATATGATAGATCGAACTCGTGTCCACGCAGATGCGCTTCAGACCATAGTTCCCGAGACGCGAATATATGTCATCATCATCCCATCCATAAGTCGTAATATATTCATTGAATCCACGTATATTCAAAAGGTCTTCACGGAACAGATAGAAGAATCCATTGATGTGTTCCTGACCCTTTTCCGCGACTTCCCAATTGCCGGCGATGAATGTTCCATGCTTCAGAATATTGCTGCTGAAGAATGTCGGTTTCAGGGTGATATCGGCATCGACTTTGAGGATACGTTCGTGCCGAGCGTGCCGGAACCCGAGATTGAAAGCATAGGACAAGATCCAGCGCGGCTCGTCGACGGCTCGCACGATGCGGATCCGTGGGTCGGCGATACCCGCCTCGCGGAGGGAGACGTCGACCGGGTCTCTCGACGACCAGTCGACGATGACGACTTCGCCGATCTCCGGCAGAGCCAGCCAGGTCGGTAGGGCCTTCAGGAGGTTTTCCGTGCGATTCATGCAGCAGGTGACCACCGACACGCCACCGTCGGCGGAGACGTCTGCGCCGGAGGGTGCCGGCGCCGCCGACACCTCTGAGGGCTGGACCGGTCGGTGGACGTCGTAGGTTCGTCGGACGAACTCGACGACCTTGCGCACCGATGCGTTCCCCGGCGCCTGCGGGTCGGCGTCCATTCGCCGTTCGATCTCCTCGAGAAGCCGCTCCGCGACATCACGATCGCCGCTCTTGGCGGCGGAGATGGCTCGATTGATCAAATTTATATTCGTGGTCATTCGAAATTCCATCTCGATCAGACAATCTCGTATCGGAGCAGCCGTGCGAGATCTCGGTAATGATTTGAATCCTTCGTCATCTCCGAAATGTCTACGGCATCGATCCTGCGAACTCTCTTCTCTATGATACTCCCGCTGCGTCCACTGTCGCCGGACAACCTCAGTGCATCGAACAGATCGATGAATTCATCGGAATACGTCAGATCCAGAGTGGTGCAGATGTGGCGCATCGCGCGTGCGGGGTCGTCGACGAAATCTTCGTAACGAATGATGTCGACACCTTGGTAACGATCGAGAAAGATCAGATAGCGGCGACAATATTCGTCGAAGGTGGACGGCGAAAAGTGATGCTGCCAGCCGTAGGCGACCATCGACAGGTAGCTGTCGACCGGATCTCTGAGAGGCCGTTTTGAAATTCGCGCCCGGCGATTCCCGTCGGCGTCCGAATGT
>NZ_DAIPZB010000062.1:0-19698 GCF_036782435.1 Pinisolibacter sp.
TGAATCACGGCAACGCCCATGCCGGAATCCCCGAACGTTTCGAGCGATTGCCCTGGTCGCGACAGGGCGTCGATTGCATCGGCGCACGCTCTGGCCGATGCTGCGGCCGAATCGTATGCCACCGCGAGACGTTCGACCGTGACCTCCCGCTCCGATCGCACCACCGGCCGCTCGTCGCGCGGCCCGTTGTTGCGCCTGGCGCTCGCCGCCGCGCTCGCCGTGAGCGCGGCGGCGCCGGCCGGCGCACAGGACTCGTCGACGACCCAGGTCCGGCGCGCCCGCCCGCTGCGCCTCGGCATCCTCGCCGACGGCCTGCCCGCCGCCGCGATCGATCGGGTCGAACCGTTCCGTCTGCGCCTCGCCGAGACCCTCGGGGTCGACGTCGGCACCCGCACCTTTTCCGACGAACGCGCGCTGATCGACGCCTTCGCCGCCGGGCGGGTCGACTACGCCCCGTTGACCGCGAGCGGCTACGCCATGGCCTGGCGGTTGTGCGGCTGCGTCGAGCCGCTGGCGGCGCCGCGGGCGCACGACGGCTCGACCGGATGGCGCATCGTCGTGGTGGTGCCGACCGGCAGCACCTCCGAGAAGCTCCCCGACCTCGCCGGCAAGCGCCTCGGCGTATCGGGCGAGGGGTCGATCGGCGGACGTCGTCTCGCCCTGCGCCTCATGGTCCCACAGATGGGGAAGGACGTCGTGGCGCCGAGCCTCGAAGTCTTCGACAACCCGCGGTCGGCGGTGAAAGCCGTTCTCGAACGGCGGATCGACGCCGCCGTCGCCTGGTCGACGCTCGAAGGCGACGTCGCCGAGGGCTACGGCCGCGGCACGCTGCACGACATGGTGGCGGCGGGCGAACTGGCGATGACCGACGTCCGCGTCCTCTGGGCCTCGACGGTGATGCCACACGGCCCCCACACGGTGCGGTCCGATCTCGCCGAAGGCCCGAAGCGACGCATGCGCGACATGCTCGTCGATCTCGACGAGGTCGATCCCGACGCCTACGACGCGATCGAGCCGGTCCATGCCGGCGGCTTCCTGCGCATCGGCCACGCCGCCTATGCGCCCTTCGTCGACCTCGTCACGCCGCGCGAGTCGACGAGCGAACCCGCTCCGGCGGCCCCGCGGACCACCGGATCGACGCCGCCCGGCTGAGTGTCGCCCGGCCGAGCGTCGTCGGCAATGCCACCCCGGCCGAGCGTCGTCGGCAATGCCACCGACGTCAGTTCGGGTACGGGTAGTCGATCTTGGGGGAGATGCGCGGCCTCAGATAGGCGACGTCGGCCATGGTGATCGATGTGCCGCCGAGGATGTCCTGCATGAAGGTCGAGAAGGTCGAGGTGTAGGTGTACTGCACCTGGGTGACGACCAACTGCTGGCCGTCGCTGACCAACCCGCTCGGGATGGTGATCGGTGGTGCCGAATTGACCGTCCAGGCGGTGGCGTTCTGGCCGACGCTCCAGGCGGTCTTGAACCCGCCGGAGGTGGTGTAGTTCACCGACGACACCACCAGTTTCACGCCGGAGGCGCTGTAGGGCGTCATGATCGCCGTCGTCGCCGCCAGAATGTTGGTCATCTCCGAGGTCGAGATCGTCGCCACCTGCGACACCAGGTCGCCGAGCGCGTTGGCCGTGTGACTGACCTTCCGATAGATCGTCAGGGCCTGCGACAATTCGTTGCCGGCGATGAAGAGAGTGAGGAGGATCGGCAGCAGCAGTGCGAATTCGACCGCCGAGACCGCCCGACGGTCGCGCGCGAACCGCGCCGCTGCCCGTCCGATCGAGCCGAGTGAGAAGCGTCGACGCTTCATGTCGTGTCTCCTCACCACGGGAAGGGTTCGTTGCGGAAGGTCGAGACGCCCGACAACAAGCGAGTTCCGTTCGCCAGGTTCGCCAGGTCGAGACCGAGCTTGTTGAAATAGAGCGGGTAGGGATAGAACGCGCGAACCACGACGATCTGGCTCGATCCGCCCATCTGGAAGGTGAAGCCCGACGTGTCGAAGTTCTTGTCGGCGTCGATCGGCATCGACGTGTTGGCCGACGTGAAGTTCGTGTAGATCTTCGCGTCGATCGTCAGGTTGGCGCAGTTGAAGAGAACATAGAGCCGGTTGCAGACCTGGGTCTTGAACGCCGCCTCGTCGTAACCGCTGGCCTGCGCCTGACCGGTGCGGATGAGGCGGCCGGCATCGGCGACCGCCGTGTCGAGGATCTGTCCGGCGAGGAAGCACAGGGCGGATTCGAAGATCGCGCCGACCAGAGCCAGGAACGGTAGGGCGAGGATGCCGAATTCCACCGCGGTCGCCGCGCCCCGGTCGGTGACGATCCGGCTCCCGAGCGTCCGCCGGAGGGTGCGTCGGACGAGTTCGGCGGGCGTCACCGCCGATGTGGGCGTGCTCTTCGCCGGCCCTCTCCACATGTCGTCTCACTCCGAAGGCTCGCCGCACGCTTCTAAGATCGGCGGCTCGTTTCGCGTGAGAATGATCGGTAAAGCTGAAAATTCGGTTCAGAACCGGTTCGACCCCTTGGGAGACGCTCCGCTGCGGAGGCGCGTCACGGCGTCGCCGCGGATTGCTGGCCGAGGCCGGTGCGGGCAGTGGTCTGGGTCTGGGCCGCGCCGAAGAACTCGGCGTTGTCGCCCGGCTCCAGGGTCGCATTGCAGTTGGGCGTGCAGGAATAGGTGAAGCGGCTGGCGCCGCGCTGCACCGTGACGTAGCCCTGCTGCGGCTTTTCGACGTTGACCAGTTCGTCGGCGATCAACTGCCCCTTGGCGTCGAGGACGACGAGATTGGTGATGCCGCTCATCTTGCCGGTGATCACCAGGGTCTGGCGATCCTGGACGGTCGCATCGGCGATCGCCGGATTGCCGATCACCACGGTCGCGGCCGGGGCGGAGATGCGCATCACCTTCGCCCGGTCGATGATCACCGAGATCGGATCCTTGGCCTGGACACCGCTCGCGGTGGCGATCGTCACGGCGATCGCGAGGAGGATAGGGTGATGCACGGCAATGGCCCTCGTTCGAGGAAATCGAGTGGACCGATCCTGCCTTTTCTTGGTGAACGAAGGCTTAAGGGCCGCCGGCGGTTCCGGTGGGGCGCCCACCTTTTCTCCGCTGCACCGCCCGGCATCGCCGCCGCCTCGCGCGCACGACGCGTACCGTAGCGCCCGATGTCCTTCGCCACCGGAGCCGGCCACGGCGTCACCGCGCGGCGATGGCGGCGACCCCCTGCCGTAGAGGAAGGGCCGGGCCGCGAAGAACCTCTCGACCGGTCTCCATCCTCAACTCTTCGTTAGGCATGGGGCGGATTCCGGCGAGGGATATTTCGATAACCATCCCGGTTTACCTGGTCTTAGAGGGAGGGGGGTATGTTCGGGTCAGACTTCGAGAGACCGACGGAGCAAGCGGTCCGAAGGTCTGATGTACCGTGTAGAACCTGAGGAGCTGTAAGATGACCATGTTCGCCCGTTTCCTGAAGGACGAGTCCGGCGCCACCGCGATCGAGTACGGCCTGATCGCCTCGCTGGTCGCCGTCGCGATCATCACCGGTGCCGGCGCGCTCGGCAACAACCTGAACAACACCTTCAAGAACCTCGCCGGCAACATGAAGTGAGGTTTCGTCGTCGGTCCGACACGATGGAGGCGGGAACCGCGGGTTCCCGCCTCTTTCGTTTCTGCGCCGATAGAACCCGGGTTCTACGCGAACCCGTCGGAGCCGTTTACGTCACCTTCAGCAGCCCGTGAGACGATGGACCGTCGCCCGAGCGTCGGTACGTCCGCGCTCGAGGCCGCAGCCCGGGGAGAACATGATGACGCAGGTGTTGTCGGCGGTGGTGGTTCTGGTGTTCCCGGTCCTGTTGGTATGGGCCGCGGTCACCGACTTCATGACGATGACCATCGCCAACCGTGTCTCGGTCGGGCTCTTCCTCGCCGGCCTGCTCGCCCTGGCGATCTCCGGTGTGCCGTTGGCCGTCTTCGGCGCCCACCTCGGCGCCGCCGCGCTGGTCTTCGCCATCGGTTTCGCCTGTTTCGCCTTCGGCTGGATGGGCGGCGGCGACGTCAAATTCGCTGCGGCCGTGGTGCTCTGGCTCGGTTGGGAGCATCTCCTCGACTATGCCGTCACCTTTTCCGTCTACGGCGGTCTCCTGACCCTCCTGGCACTCTTCTCCGACCGCGTGCTCGATCCGCTTCCGGTCCTCAAGGTCGGGTTCCTCGCCCGCTTCCAGGAGCATCGCCGCGTTCCCTATGGTGTCGCCCTGTCGGCCGCGGGTCTGCAGATCTTCGCCGAGACGTCGTGGATGCGCTTCTTCGCCTGATCCGGCCTCCCGCCGCCCACAGTCTTCGTCGTGTCTCTCGGCGCGCCCCTCCGGACGCGCCCCGGCTCGTTTCGGGTGCGTCTTGACCGCCCCGGGCCGGCCGTCGGCGGCATTGACGGAATGTTCACGACGTTTCGAGAGATCCCGTTAACCATACCTGAACCAATTCCGCCCGACACTGCGCTCCGATGGACATCGCGGATGTCCCCTCGTGTTTTCGGGTCTTGGTCCATGAAGGTCACGCGTCTCCTCGTCCTGGCGATCGCCCTGGGCGCCGGCATCGTCGCCGCGATGCTCGCGGTCAAGATGTCGAACCGTGAACCGGCGCCCGTGCCGGTGGCGGCCGTGCCGGCCGAAGCGCCGCGCCTCGACACCATCGACGTGCTGGTCGCCTCCAAGGACATCTCGCTCGGCTACCGCATCGCCGCGGGCGATCTCGTCTGGCAGTCCTTCCCCAAGACGGGGGTCGCCGAGGTCTACGTCAATCGCATCGCCCAGCCCAATGCCGATCAGGAACTGGTCGGCACGGTGGCGCGGTCGCCCTTCCTGACCGGCGAGCCGGTTCGCGCCCAGCGCCTGATCAAGGCCGATCGCGGCTTCATGTCGGTGATCCTGTCGCCGGGCATGCGGGCGAGTGCCGTCGAGGTCAAGGCGGTGTCGACCGCCGGCGGCTTCATCCTGCCCAACGACCACGTCGACGTGATCCTGACCCGCGCCGCGCCGAAGGGCGCGAGCGGCGGCGGCGACCCCTACGTCAGCGAAACGGTTCTCAACAACATCCGCGTCCTCGCTGTCGATCAGCAGCTTTCCGACGGCAAGCCCGACACGGCCGCCATGCTCGCCAAGGACACCGTGACTCTCGAGCTGACGCCGCGCCAGGCCGAGGTCATGGCGCAGTCGACCCAGCTCGGCGTGATCTCGCTCGCCCTGCGCTCGCTGCGCGATCGCGACGGGACGCCGATCGAAGAAGAGACCGAGAGCTCCGGCGGCTCGGTCAAGATGGTGCGTTTCGGCGTGCAGTCGACGGTCTCGATGCGTCGGTGAACCGGGTGGCATTCGAATTCTGAGGTGGTCGCATGTTCACCAGTCTCGTCTCTCTCCGATCCGGTCTCGCCGCGGCGCTCGTCGCGGTCGGGCTCGGCTTCGCCGGTTCGGGCACCCTGGCCGCCGAAGGCGGTGCGATCTCCCGCGTCGAGGTCGATGCCGGTCGCGACCGCGTCGTCCAACTGCCGCTCTCCAAGTCGCGGATCCTCGACTTCGACGAGGACATCCGCGACGTGCTCGTCTCCGACCCGAAGGTGGCCGACGCGGTCGTGCGCTCGGCCCGCCGCCTCTATCTGATCGGCAACAAGTTCGGCACCACCAACATCATCGTCTTCGGCGCTGCCGGCCGGCCGATCGCCAATCTCGAACTCCAGGTCCAGGTCGACACCCGCGCCCTCGAGGGGCTGCTGAAGCGCCTGCTGCCGAAGAGCGAGATCCGCGTCGAGGCCGTCGCCGGCACCGTCGTGCTCTCCGGCATGGTCGCTTCGAGCGGTGAGGCCATCCAGGCCTACGAGGTCGCCTCCAAGTTCGTCGGCGCGCCGATCGAGAGCGGGTCTTCCGGCTCGGGTGGCGCGGCCGCCGCGAGCTCGGGCGGTTCGTCGACCGCCGGTTCGTCGATCCAGGTGGTCAACGCGCTCACCATCCGCGGCAAGGATCAGGTGATGCTGCGCGTCACCATCGCCGAAGTGCAGCGCGACATCGTCAAGAAGCTCGGCATCGATCTGACCAGCGCCATCACCAACGGCAACTGGGCGACGACGCTCGCCACCTCGAACCCCTTCCCGATCACGCCCGCCGTCGATCCCGCCTTCGTCGGTGCCGGCAAGCTGAGCTTCGGCGCCGGCAACTCGATTTCCGGCCGGCTCTCGGCACTGGAGCAGAACGGCCTGCTCAAGACGCTCGCCGAGCCCAACCTGTCGGCGCTTTCCGGCGAGCAGGCACAGTTCCTGGTCGGCGGCGAGTACCCGATCCCCGTGAGCCAGACCTCGAGCGGCACCTCCGGCACCTCGATCGGCGTCGAGTTCAAGACCTACGGTATCGGCCTCAACTTCCAGCCGGTGGTGCTCGACGAGAACCGCATCTCGCTGACGGTCAAGACCGAGGTCTCCGAACTGACCTCCGACGGCGCCGTCACCATCTCGACGCTGACCATCCCGGCTCTGCGGGTGCGCCGCGCCTCGACCACGCTCGAGATCCCCTCGGGCGGCGCCATGGTGCTCGGCGGCCTGATCAAGGACGACGTCAAGCAGGCGCTCGCCGGCACACCCGGTCTGCTCAAGCTGCCGATCCTCGGCTCGCTCTTCCGCTCGCGCGACTTCCAACGCTCCCAGTCGGAACTGGTGATCTTCGTCCAGCCGCTGGTGGTGCGCCCGGTCGCCGCCGCCAAGCTCGAGCGTCCGGATCGCAATTTCCAACCCTCCAGCGACGCCGCCGGATATTTCCTCGGCCGGCTCAACCGCATGTATCGCACCGTCGATCGCGGTCAGAGGGGCACCTACCACGGCCAGTACGGCTACATCTTCGAGTGAGGGTGACGACCACATGACGACGACGATCGAACCCCTTCTTCGTCTCGGCCGTGCCCTCGCGACATCGGGGGCGCTGCTCCTGGCGTTGACGACGGCCGCCTGCAACACGACGCGATCCGAGCCGAGCGTCACCGGCTCGGTGCCGACGGACGGCTTCCGCACCCGCCACCCGATCGTGGTGGAGGAGGGCGAGGAGACCTTCGACGTTCCCGTCGGGGTCCAGGGCGATTCTCTGCCGCCGCGCCTCGTCGCCGCGGTCCAGGCCTTCGGCGAGGAAGCCCGCGCCCAGGGCGCCCGCTCGATCACCGTCATGGTGCCGTCCGCCTCGCGCAACGAAGCGGCGGCCTACCACGCCGCGCGTCGCATCACCGAGGCGCTCGGCCGCGCCGGCTTCGCCGCGAGCGCCGTGCACAAGGTGCCCTATGCGGCCGAAGGCCCCGAGGATGCCGCGCCGATCCGCATCTCCTATCCGCGGGTGGTGGCGCACGTGCCCCATCGCTGCGGCCGCTGGCCGGATCAGGTGGTCGGCGATCTCTCCAATGCCGACTACTGGAACTTCGGCTGCGCCACCCAGGCCAACGTCGCCACCATGGCGGCCGAGCCGACCGATCTGGTCGCGCCGTCGCCGATCGGCAAGGCCGACGCGACCCGCCGCGCCGCGGTGATCCAGGCCTACCGCAAGGGCGAGAAGACCAGGTCCGAGTTCAAGCTGCCCGACACCAATGCCTCGAAGGTCGGCGGCGGAGGAGGCGAGTGATGACGCGTAGCGCCAACGAGAAGCCGATCCACGCCGAGAGCAACGAACCGAAGTCGATCCCGCGCATCGCCATTCAGGCCTTCTGCGAGACGCCCGAAGTCGCCGCGTCGCTCGAGGCGGCCGCTCAGGATCGCCGCATGTCGCGCACCCACGTCAAGGTGTTGATGGGGGGGCTGCCGGCGGCGGTCGAGTTCTACGGCTCGGCACCGACGCCGAATCTGGTGGTGGTGGAATCGAAGGGGAGCTCCGAGGATCTGCTCGGTCACCTCGACGGCCTCGCCGAGGTCTGCGATCCCGGTACCAAGGTGTTGGTTATCGGCCACGTCAACGACGTTCTGCTCTATCGCGAGCTGATCCGCCGCGGCGTGAGCGAATATGTCGTCGCGCCCCTCGATCTCTTCGACGTGCTGCGCGCCATCGGCGACCTCTATCACAGCCCCGACGCCGCCGTTCTCGGCCGTTCGATCGCTTTCATCGGTGCCAAGGGCGGCTGCGGCTCCTCCACCGTCGCCCACAACGTCGCCTGGTCGATCGCCAAGACCTTCGACAACGACGTCCTGGTGGCCGATCTCGACCTCGCCTGGGGAACCGCCGGTCTCGACTTCAATCAGGACCCGACCCAGGGCGTGCTCGATGCCCTGCTCTCGCCGGAGCGCATCGACGAGGTCTTCCTCGATCGCCTGCTCACCAAGTGCTCCGACCACCTGAGCCTCCTCGCGGCGCCGTCGTTGCTCGACCGGGCCTACGATTTCGACGACCTCGCCTTCGATCCGACGGTGGAGGTGGCGCGCGGCAACGTGCCGGTGGTAGTGCTCGACCTGCCGCATCAGTGGACCGGCTGGGTGCGCCGCCAGCTGCGCGAGGCCGACGACGTGGTGATCGTCGCCACGCCCGATCTCGCCAATCTGCGCAATGCCAAGAACCTCGCCGACGTGCTGCGCGCCTCACGGCCCAACGATGCGCCGCCGCGCCTGGTGTTCAACCAGGTCGGCATGCCGAAGCGGCCGGAGATCAAGCTCGAGGAATTCTCCAAGGCGCTCGATCTCCCGATCGCCTCGTCGATTCCCTTCGATGCCAAGCTGTTCGGCGACGCCGCCAACAAGGGCCTGATGATCGGCGAACTCGACGCCAAGCATCAGGTGGCCGAGACCTTCCGCGGTCTCGCCGGGGTGGTGACCGGCCGGACCGAGATCCGCAAGGCGAAGAAATCGCCCTTCGCGCCGCTCCTGGAGAAGATCCGGGCGCGCAAGGCGTCGTGACGCGTTCGACGAGGTGAGACGGCATGTTCGGGCGTAGAGGAGCCAACGAGGGAACCGCCGGCGGGTTCGTGAAGCCGGCAGCCGCGCCGCCGCCGGCCTCTCGGCCGTCGAGCGCTCCCGGCCGCGCGGCGTCGGTGCCGTCGCCGTCCGCCGCCGCCGATCCCAACACGCCGATCCCGCCGAACCGCTCGCAGGAACGTCTGAAGTCGGAGGAGTACTACGACACCAAGTCGTCGATCTTCTCCGCCCTGATCGACACCATCGACCTCTCCCAGCTCGCCCGCCTCGATCCGGAATCGGCGCGCGAGGAGATCTCGGACGTCATCAACGAGATCATCCAGCTGAAGAATCTGGTGATGTCGATCGCCGAGCAGGAGGAACTGCTCGCCGACATCGTCAACGACGTCCTCGGTTACGGTCCGCTCGAACCGCTGCTGGCGCGCGACGACATCGCCGACATCATGGTCAACGGCGCGGATCGCACCTACATCGAAGTCGCCGGCAAGGTCCAAGTGACCGGCATCCGCTTCCGCGACAATCAGCAGCTGATGAACATCTGCCAGCGGATCGTCTCCCAGGTCGGCCGCCGCGTCGACGAGGCGAGCCCGATCTGCGACGCCCGCCTGCCCGACGGCTCTCGTGTCAACGTCATCGCCCCGCCGCTGGCCATCGACGGGCCCGCTCTCACCATTCGTAAGTTCAAGCGCGACAAGCTGACCCTCGAGCAGTTGGTCAAGTTCGGCTCGATCACGCCCGAGGGCGCGCGGGTTCTCGAGATCGTCGGCAAGAGCCGCTGCAACGTCGTCGTCTCCGGCGGTACCGGCTCGGGCAAGACGACGCTCCTCAACTGCCTGACCCGCTACATCGAATCGACCGAACGCATCATCACCTGCGAAGACGCCGCGGAGCTTCAGCTTCAGCAGCCGCACGTGGTGCGCCTGGAAACCCGCCCGCCCAACATCGAGGGCGAGGGCCAGATCACCATGCGCGATCTGATCAAGAACTGCCTGCGCATGCGTCCCGAGCGGATCATCGTCGGCGAGGTGCGCGGACCGGAGGCCTTCGACCTCCTCCAGGCGATGAACACCGGTCACGACGGTTCGATGGGCACGCTCCACGCCAACAGCCCGCGCGAAGCGCTGAGCCGCATGGAATCGATGATCACCATGGGCGGCTATTCCCTGCCGGCCCGCACCATCCGCGAGATGATCTGCACCTCGGTCGACGTCGTCGTCCAGGCGGCCCGCCTGCGCGATGGTTCGCGCCGCATCACCCACATCACCGAAGTGCTCGGCATGGAAGGTGACATCATCACCACCCAGGACCTCTTCGTCTACGAGTTCCTGGGCGAGGACGAACTCGGCCGCATCATCGGTCGCCACCGTTCGACCGGCATCGGCCGGCCGAAGATGTGGGACCGGGCGCGCTACTTCGGCGAGGAGAAGCGCCTCGCCGAGGCACTCGACGCGGCGAACATCGCCGACGCCGTGGATTGAGGAGGCGCCGTTGTTCGGTCTCGGTACGACCACTCTCGCGCTGATCGCTCTGGTGATGCTCTCCGCCGGAGGCGTCGCCTACGCGCTTCTGTTCGACCGGGTCGAGGACGAGAAGACCACCGAGAAGCGTCTCTCCCGCCTGCTCGACCCCGGCAAGGTGGTGGAAGAGCGCGCCACCGCCGGCCGCAAGAAGTCGATCCAGGACGCCTTCAAGGACTTCGAGGCGAAGCAGGCGGCGCGTGACAAGCGCACCAAGACCCCGCCGCTCGCCATGCGCCTGACCCAGGCCGGCCTCGCCTGGAACCGCAAGACCTATCTGCTGTTCTCCGTCGGTCTCGCCGTCGGCACGGCTCTGCTGATGTTCATGATCTCGGGCAATCTCCTGTTGGCGGCCGGCGGCGGCGTCATCGGTTTCCTCGGCCTGCCCAACTGGATCGTCGACAAGCTCCGCCTGCGACGCCAGAAGGCCTTCCTCGAAGAACTGCCGACCGCCGTCGACCTCATCGTTCGCGGCATCCGCTCCGGCCTGCCGCTCGGCGATTGCCTGCGCATGGTCGCCTCCGAGACCAAGGAGCCGGTGAAGGGCGAATTCCGTCAGATCATCGAGGCCCAGAGCCTGGGCATGCCGGTCGGCGACGCCTGTATGAAGCTCTATGAGCGCATGCCGGTGCAGGAGGCCAACTTCTTCGGCATCGTCATCGCCATTCAGCAGAAATCCGGCGGCAACCTCTCCGAGGCGCTCGGCAACCTCTCCAAGGTGTTGCGCGATCGCAAGCGGATGAAGGCGAAGATCACCGCCATGTCGATGGAGGCCAAATCCTCCGCCGCCATCATCGGTTCGCTGCCGATCGTCGTCGCCGGCCTCGTCTATCTGACGAGCCCGAGCTACATCATGCTCCTCTTCAGAACCACCGCGGGCAACGTCATCGTCGTCGGCGGGCTGATCTACATGCTGATCGGCATCATGGTGATGAAGAAGATGATCGACTTCGATTTCTGAAGGGGGAGGACATGGGCGGTCTCTTCGACATCCTCACCGATCCCCAGATGCTTCTCGCCGCCTGCGTGGCGATCGGTGTCGCCGCCACGGTGCTCACCGTGGCGCTGCCGTTGCTCGAGAAGGACCAGTTGGTCTCGCGGATGAAGGCGGTGGCGATCGAGCGCGAGCAGATCCGCTCGCGCGAGCGCGCCCGCCTCGGTTCCGAGCGCGCCAAGAGCCTGAGGGCCGAGCCCAAGGCCTTCATGCGCCAACTGGTCGACAGCCTGAATCTCAAGAACGCGCTGTCCGACGACAAGACCGCCGATCAGTTGCGCATGGCGGGTTTCCGCGGTCAGGCGCCGCTCACCGCCTATCTCTTCGCCCGTTTCGTCCTGCCCTTCGTCTGCTTCCTGGTGGCGCTTTTCTATTTCTTCGTGCTCGACGTCGTCGACAAGCCGGCCGGCATGAAGTTCGCGTTCTCGCTGCTCGCCGCCGCCGCCGGCATGTACCTGCCGAACGTCTATCTGAAGAATGCGATCACCAAGCGCCAGTTGTCGATCAAGCGCGCCTGGCCCGACGCTCTCGACCTGCTGCTGATCTGCATCGAATCGGGCATGTCGGTGGAGCCGGCCTTCCGCAAGGTGGCCGAAGAGATCGGCGCGACCTCGCTGCCGCTCGCCGAAGAGATGTCGCTCACCGCCGCCGAGCTCTCCTATCTCCAGGAACGGCGCAAGGCCTACGAGAACCTCGCCACGCGCACCGGCCTCGACACCATCCGTGGCGTCGTCACCGCGCTCATCCAGGCCGAACGCTACGGCACACCGCTCGGTCAGGCGATCCGCGTCCTCTCCCAGGAGAGCCGCGACGCCCGCATGGCCGAGGCGGAGAAGAAGGCGGCGGCGCTGCCGCCCAAGCTCACCGTGCCGATGATCGTCTTCTTCCTGCCGGTTCTCTTCGCCGTCATCATCGGCCCGGCGATGATCCAGCTCTTCCATTGGAAGTGAGGCGAGGAAGCGTCCCGCCGGTTCGCTTGTCGCGGTCATGCGTTCGGTGCATGGCGGGACCTGTCATATCAGCGTTGAACGATGTATCGAGCGTGCTCATCTGCGCTCCGACCCGTCCGGCGGTGAGCCGTTGGACGACCATCGCTCCGCCGCCCGATCTCGCCGGGTCCGGCGGCCGACCCCGAACCCGGTGACGAGGTCCCATGAAGAACTGGCAGAACATCGCGGCCGAACAGTCGGCCATCCTCAAGGAAGTCCGCAACGGTGCCCCCGAGGCCATGAAGGGCTTCTCCGCCCTGGCCGCCGGTGCCCTCAAGGCCGGCGCCCTCGACACCCGGACCAAGGAGCTGATCGCCGTCGGCATCTCGGTGGCGGTGCGCTGCGATCCGTGCATCGCCTTCCACACCAAGGCGGCGCGCGCCGCCGGGGCGACGCGCGAGGAGATCATGGAGACCGTGGCGACGGCGATCTACATGGGCGCCGGCCCGGCCTACATGTACGCCGCTCAGGCCGTGGAGGCCTACGACCAGTGGGACGCCGCCGCCAAGGCCGCGCCGGCCGAGTGAGCGGGTCCCGTCGCGCCGGACCATCGGCGTGACGCTCGAAACGAGGAGGGGCCGTCGCGACGGCCCCCTTCGTCAATCGTCGCGTGGAAGCGCGGCCTCGCCCGCCTCAGCCCGGCGTCTTCCTGTCTCCGGCCGGCTTCTTGTCGGCCTGCTTGAGCTGCTTCCAGGTGTCGGGCTGGCTCAGCATGGAACGCAGGTAGGCGACGTTGGCCTTGGCTTCGTCCGGCGGCAGTTCCGCCGCGGCGAGACGGTCGGCTTCGTCGAAACGCCCCTGCAGCCCCACCACCAGCGCCAGGTTCTGGCGCACCCGGCTGTCGGCGCGCGGTGCGGCGACGGCGCGCTTCAGCGTCGTCTCCGCCTTGGCCAGCTCGTTGGTGAAGACGTAGGAGAGGCCGAGGTTGTTGAGCACCGTCGGCTCGTTCGGCGCCAGCTTCAGCGCCTCCTGATAGAGCCGCCGCGCCTCGCCGGCGTTGCCCAGCTGATCCTGGATGGCACCCTCCGCCGAGGTCAGCCGCCAGTCGGGCGTGCGCGGGTCGTTGGCGGCGCGGATCACCTTCAGCGCCTCGTCGAATTCGCCGTTCTCGGCGAGAGCCTTGCCGTAGGCCGAAGCGATCGTGACGTCGCGCGGGAACTGCAACATCCCGCGCTGCAGCACCTCCACCGCCTGCGCCCGGCGTTCTTCGGCGCGCAGCGCCTGGGCGAAGCCGAGGACGGTGTCGCGGTCGTTCGGCGACGCCTGATAGCGGCGCGTCCATTCGGCCATCGCCGACTGGCGATCGCCGGGGATTGATCCGGTCACCGCCGGACCGTCGGTGCGCGCGTTCGGCCGGGCGCAGCCGCCGAGGGCGCCGGACACCACGACCACCGCGGCGACGATCAGGGGCAGGGCGGAACGAGCGCGGCCCGAGGGACGGTTCATGGGACACTCCGGGGCGGACCGACGGTGCCGATACGGGCGTCGGTCGACCCCGTCAGTTATCCTTCGTTAACCCTAACGAGGGGTTAAGACGCCGGGTCGGGCGGCTCACCGGCACCGCGCCGCCGCGTCTCCGCCCCCGCGATCGGGCTGGACCGCGCCGCCCGGCGCGCTATGGTCCGGTCGACACCGGTCGACACCGGTCGACACCGGTCGACACCGGTCGACACCGGGCGACGCCGCACCGCGTCGTCCCGAAGACCCGCCGTCCCACGCCTCCTCCGGAGATCACCCTTGGCCCTGCCGTTGCTCGCCGCCGATCACGTCGGCCCCACCCTGCCGATCCACCTCGTCACCCCCGAGACGCTCGCCCATCGCCTCGAGGCGATGGGCGACGCCGTCGCGGCCTTCGCCCGCGCCTCCGGGTATCGGGCCGAGGCGGGGGCGTTCCTGGTGGTGCCGGCGGCGGGGGGAGGGCTCGCCGGAGCGCTCTTCGGCCTCGGCGGCGAAAAGGACGCCGCCCGCACGCCGTTCCTGCCGGGCAAGGCGGCGAGCCTGTTGCCCGCCGGCGATTGGCGCTTCGACGGCCCCCTCGCCGACGAGACCCTCGCCACGCTCGCCTTCGCCCTCGAAAGCTGGCGCTTCCGCCGCTACAAGAAGGCGCCCGAGCGCGGCGTCCGCCTCGTCGTCGGATCTTCGGTCGATCTCGCCGCGGTCACCCGTGCGGCCGAGGCCGTCTTCCTCGCTCGCGAACTGGTCGAGACGCCGGCCAACGACCTCGGCCCGGCCGAGCTCGTCGCCGCCGTCCGCGCCGTCTTCGAGGCGGCCGGTGGATCGGTCGCCGAGACCGTCGGCGACGACCTTCTCGCCGCGAATTTCCCGCTCGTCCATGCCGTCGGCAAGGGATCGGACCGGCCGCCGCGCCTCGTCGACGCGTCCTGGGGCGATCCCGCCCATCCCAAGGTGACGCTGGTCGGCAAGGGCGTCGTCTTCGACACCGGTGGCCTCGACATCAAGCCCGACAGCGCCATGCTCTTGATGAAGAAGGACATGGGCGGCGCCGCCAACGCGCTGGCGCTCGCCCGCATGATCGTCGAAGCCGGGTTGCCGGTGCGCCTGCGGCTGATCGTGCCGGCGGTCGAGAACGCGGTCTCCGGTCGCGCCTTCCGTCCCGGCGACGTGGTACCGTCGCGCCGCGGCACGACGGTGGAGATCGGCAACACCGACGCCGAGGGCCGTCTGGTGCTCGCCGATGCCCTGGCGGCGGCCGACGAGGAGGCACCCGAACTCCTGATCGACCTCGCCACCCTGACCGGGGCGGCGCGCGTCGCTCTCGGCCCCGACCTGCCGCCGTTCTACACCGCCGACGAGGCGCTCGCCGGCGAGATCGCCGTGGCGTCGGCCCGCGTCTTCGATCCGCTCTGGCGCATGCCGCTGTGGCCGGCCTACCGCTCGATGCTCGACAGCCGCGTCGCCGACATGAACAACGTCGCCTCCGGCGGCTTCGCCGGCTCGATCCTGGCGGCGCTGTTCCTCGAGAAATTCGTCGAGAAGGCGGCGAGCTGGGTCCACGTCGACATCTTCGCCTGGACGCCGAAAGCCTCGCCCGGTCGGCCCGAAGGCGCCGAAGCCCAGGCGATCCGCGCCCTCTTCGAAGTGATCGCGGCGCGCTGGCCGAGACCGTGAGGGTGAAGGAGAGGAGGGCGGACGCGGGTCACCCGCCATCGGGCGGACCCGCGCGCCGGATCCCTCGGGTGGACCGATGATCGCGGTCGCGTCGGGACGGTCGCCTCAGCGCAGGCGCAGCAGCGCGTCCGCGGTGTCGCTGTCGAGGCCGACGGCATTGATCCAACCGCCGATGATGGCGGCGCGGATCGCCTGTGCCTTCTCCGCGTGCAGCGCGACGCCGAGCCGGGTCGGGATCGACTTCAACACGGTCGGCGACACCGACAACGTGCAGTCGTCGAACTCCGTCGGGATGACCTTGCCGTCCGCCCCGTAGAACCAGCCGCAGATGGTGCCGACCGCGCCCGAGGCGGCGATCTTGCCGATCCGGTCGGTCGGGATGACGCCGTGGCGGAAGACGGTGGCGAGCGGGCTGATCTCGCCGATGCCGACCAGCGCGATCGAGGCGCGCTTCATCAACTCGAACACCGTCGAGACCGTCGAGGTCTGCAGGAGGTGGGCGGCGGCTTCGGCGCTGTCGACGATCGCCGGCACCGGCAGCTGCCAGGCGCGCGCGCCGAGCCCGGCGGCGATGGTGCGGCACACTTCCGAGGAATGCGACGGGATCTGCGGCGCGCCGACGCCGCCGATCAGCGACACCACGTCGATGTCGGAGGATTTCGCCCGCCGGACCGCCGCCGCGACCGACGCCACCGTGTCGCCGTCGGAGACGCCGATCACCGTTCCGCCGTTCGTCCGTTCCTCGACGACCCGGGCGACCGCGCGTCCGAGCACGTCGCCGACCGCCGCACCACCGGCGCGCGGCTGTACGACGACGGCGAAGTCGAGCCCGTAGGCATGGGTCAGGCGACGTTCGAGGGCGAAGTCGCGCAGGCCCGTCGGCGAGATCTGGATCTCGACGAAACCGAGATCCATCGCTGCCTTGAGCGCCCGGCTGACCGTCGATTCGGAGATGTCGAGCGCCCGCGCGATCTCGTTCTGCGGCATCCGCTGGTCGTAACGCATCTGCGCGATGCGCAGAATGGTCTCGTCGTCTCGTCGATGCCGCGCCATGTGACCCGTTTATCGTTGAACGCAATGAATTTCGTTAACACGACAATGGCGGGTCGTGCCAGTCGATATACTGACGGACCCGCTCGGTCGACGTGGTCGGCGAGGCGGAAAACGATGAAAAAGCGTTGTCGCCGCCGACGTGGTACGTCGTCGCACCCGCCCCGGATCGGCCGCCGGAGAGCTGCGGCATCGAGCCACATCGCGCGATGTCGAGGGGAAACGCGCCGTCCGACGCGGTGAAATCGCCCGAACGGGTGTTCCCGAAGTCGCGGCCACCGTGTCGCCGCGTCTCGCGCCGCCGCGAAGTGTCGTCACGCCCGCGAGCTGCGCCGTCGCTCGATGGTCGTCAGGTCGATCACCCGATCGGGGATGGTCACCTCGAAGGTGGCGCCGGGGCCGGCGTCGACCAACTCGATCGACCCGCCGTGCGCCCGCACCAGTTCGGCACAGATGGCGAGCCCGAGGCCGGTGCCGCCGCGCCGGAAGCCGCCCTGGAACGGCCGGAACAGATTCTCCCGCGCCTTGGGAGGCACGCCCGGCCCGGTGTCGGCGACCCGGATGGTCACCACCGCACCCTGTCGCCGCCCGGTCACGGTGATGCGCCGGACCAGCGACGGGTCGGTGTCGGCCTCGAAAGCCTGCGCGGCGTTGCGGGTGAGATTGAGCAGAACGCGGAACAACTGGTCGGGATCGGCGTCGATCTCGAGGTTCGCCGCCACTTCGATCTCGTAGCCGATGTCGCCGTCGAGCCGGCAGCCGTCGAGCGTCTCGCGCCGACCGAGCATGTCGCCGACGTCCTCGACCAGACGGCGCAGCGCGATCAGCCGCCGCTCCGGCGGCGCTTCGCCGGTCTTGCCGTAGTCGAGCACGGCGCGGGAGTAGCCGATGGCGCGGTCGAGCGTGGCGACGAGCTTCGGCACGAAGCGCTGCACCGTGCCGTCGGGGATGGCCGAGAGCCGGTCGGTGATCAGCTGTGCGGAGGCGAGCATGTTCCTCAGGTCGTGATTGATCTTGGAGACCGCCACGCCGAGATCGGCGAGATGCTTCTTCTGGGCGAGCGATCCGGAAAGTTCGGTCTGCAATTCGGCGAGCCGCGTCTCCGCCGTGCCCATCTCGTCGCCACGGCCCGAGGGTTGGATGATGCGCGACGGGTTCTCCGGATCGGCGGCGAAGTCGGCCATCGCCCGGCTCAGCCGGTCGAGCGGTTCGAGGAACAGCCGCCTGAGCGCCAGGAAGATCAGCACCGCCGCCACCATCAGCACCGCGGCGGAAGTCGCCAGCAGACGCCCGGCGTAGTTGAGCGTCGCCTCGCGGATCGGCGTCTCGGACAACACGAGGTCGACGATCGTCCCGTCGGCCCGTGGCGTGCCGATGAGGCGCAGCGTCCGGCCGTCGCCGGCCGCCAACATGGCGAGGACGTCGGCCACCGGCGAGAACGGCTCGACACCGGCGAGATCGGTGACCGCGTCGACCCGGATCGGCGCTTCGCTCAAGGCGACCAGCCGGCGCATCTTGCCCGAGCGCACCGCGATCGCCTGCGCGTCGAGCGAGGCGAGCAGTCGGTCCTGCAGAGCGCGCCCGACGTCCGCCGTGTTCTCGAGCGACAGCGCCACGAGTTCCGCCTGTTTCGTCATCTCCTGCAGTCGAGCGAGCCGGAAATGGGCGATCGACGGCACGAAGACGAGAATTTCCGCAGCGAGAACGAAGAGCGCCGTGAGCGCGATCAACTTGGTCGACAGCCGGACGTCGCGCCCGCCCTTCGGCGTGTCGCGATCCGTCGTCGCCCGATCGTTGTCCGCCTTCGCACCGGACATGGAGACCTCATCCTCGCACGTCTCGCCACGATCCCACTCGGTCCGGCGAAGTACATAGTTTATCACGATCGCGTCGCGCGCGCCCCCGCTTCGCGTCCGTTCGGTGAATTCCCTTCGCACCGGCGCGAAGACGTGTACGATCCCACGGCGTTTCTGCCCCTCGGCGCGTTGACAGGGGCGCCGTCGCCCCCCTATAAGCCCCCTCGACCGGGATCCTCGTCCCTTCGGGCCGCGCGGTGGCGTGCGCCCGCTCGTCCGGGACCGGCGACCGTCTCCGCGCTTCGGCGTCGGGGCGGGGACCGAACGGGATCGCCTCCGCCACGCGCGGAACCCGCCCATCTTCGTCCGCCTCGCGCGGACGGCGAAACATCGTTCGCCCCGCGCGGACGGAACGTAACACGAGACCGAAGGGAGCCGTCCGAACGGGCGGCGATGGACCCATGAAGCGCACCTATCAGCCCTCCAAGATCGTGCGCAAGCGCCGCCACGGTTTCCGCGCCCGCACCGCCACCGTCGGCGGCCGTCTGGTGCTCGCCCGTCGCCGCGCCCGCGGCCGCAAGCGCCTGTCGGCCTGAGACCGACGCGGTTTCCGACCCCCGCGCCCCCGGGGCCGGCCCGACGGGCCCGAGGTCGGGGGAAGCGATCCGAGGTCGAGGCCGAGATGAAGCGACTGAAGAAACGCGCCGAGTTCCTGTCCGTGGCCCGTGGGGCCCGGTCGGCTCGGCGCGCCTTCGTGCTTCAGACCGCCCGTCTTCCCGACGAGACCGCCGAGCCGCGCTGCGGCTTCACCGTCTCCAAGAAGGTCGGCAACGCGGTGGTGCGCAACCGGGTGCGCCGCCGTCTCAAGGAGGCGATCCGCCTCGACGCGGCGAGCCTCGGCCGTCCCGGCTTCGATCACGTGCTGATCGGCCGGCGCGAGGCCCTGTCGCAGCCCTTCTGCGACCTGCGCGCCGATCTCGCCGGCGCCTTCCGGCAGGGGCGCAAGGATCGCCGCGGCGGTGACGCCGCCGCCACGCCCGACCGCCCCTCCGCACACCGGCCTACCCACCGCGACGCCCGCGGCGAAACCCCTGGACGGACCCGATGATCGAGAATCGGAACTACATCGTCGCGATCGCTCTCTCGATCGCCGTCCTGATCGGCTGGCAGTTCTTCGTCGCCGGACCGCGGATGGAAGCCGAGCGCCAGCGCCGCCTCGCCGAGGCCGCCGCGCAGGGCCAGCTGGCGCCCGTGCCGACCCCGGCCGCGCCCGGCCAGACCGCCGCGCCGGCGACCCCGACGCCCG
>NZ_DAIPZB010000063.1:0-19102 GCF_036782435.1 Pinisolibacter sp.
ACATTCGGACGCCGACGGGAATCGCCGGGCGCGAATTTCAAAACGGCCTCTCAGACGTCGGCGAGCCGGCGGAAAAGGCTGAACTGGAAGCGCTGTTCGCCGCCGGACGGCGTGCGGTGGAGATCGGCGACGGTCTCGACCCGCTCGAAGCCGGGGCCGAGCGCGCGCGCCAGGCTCTCACCATCGTAGCGGACGACCGGCAGGCCGCTGCAGCGCTCCGGCCCGTCGAGGGCGAAGGTGGCGACGATCGCGTGTCCACCGGGGCGCAGCGCCGCTCGGAGCCGCTCGACATAGGCCGCACGCTGCGGTTCCTCGGTGAGGAAGTGGAAGGCGGCCCGATCGTGCCACAGGTCGTAGGGGATGGTCGGCGTCCAGGCGGTCGCGTCGGCGACGATCCAGTCGACGGCCGCCGCCCGGCTCCCGAGACGAGCGCGGGAGCGGCCGAGCGCCGCCGCCGAGAGATCCAGCACCGCGACCGACGCGAAGCCGCGATCGAGGAGGGCGTCGACCAGCCGCGAGGCGCCGCCGCCGACATCGATCACCGAGGCCGAGGGGGCGATCCCGGCACGCTCGATCAGGCGCAGCGACGGCTCCGGGCTCGCCTGGAACCAGCTCACCTCGGTCTCGCCCCGGGTCGAGTGGACGCCTTCCCAATGGGACGAATCGGATCCTGCGGTCATCGACCCTCCTCGGCGTGGTGAGAGATGATTTCTCGGCCCATCATCGCGCGAAACGCCGGGGCGGTCATCGGCGGTCTCCATGCGCCCGAGGAGCGATCGCCGGTCGCGACGAGGATCGTCGTCGGGGCATCCGATCATCGCTTGTTCCGCGCCCGCGGGCCGATAGGATGCGCCCCATGATCACCACGCTTCCCAATGGCGCTCACGCGCGTTCGATCGGGGCCGGCGACCACCTCTTCCTGGTCGACGGCTCGTCCTACATCTTCCGCGCCTATCACGCCCTGCCGCCGCTGACGCGCAAGGCCGACGGGTTGCCGGTCGGCGCCGTCTCCGGTTTCTGCAACATGCTCTATCGCCTCTTGAAGGAGGCGAAGAAAACCAGCGCCGGGGTCGAGCCGACCCATCTCGCGGTGATCTTCGACGCTTCGGGGCCGACCTTCCGCGACGAGATCTACGACCTCTACAAGGCCCATCGTCCCGAGGCGCCCGAGGATCTGAGGCCGCAGTTCGGCCTGATCCGCGAGGCGACCCGCGCCTTCAACGTCGCCTGCGTCGAGCAGAAGGGCTTCGAGGCCGACGACCTCATCGCAACCTACGCGACCCAGGCACGCGCCGCGGGGGCCGACGTCACCATCGTCGCCTCCGACAAGGATCTGATGCAGCTGATCGGGCCGGGCGTCGTCATGCTCGACACGATGAAGGACAAGCGCATCGGCGAGGCGGAGGTCTTCGAGAAGTTCGGCGTCCCGCCCGACAAGGTCGTCGACATCCAGGCGCTCGCCGGCGACCCGGTCGACAACGTGCCGGGCGTCCCGGGCATCGGCATCAAGACGGCGGCGAGCCTGATCAACGAGTACGGCGACCTCGAGACGCTGCTCGCCCGGGCCGGCGAGATCAAGCAACCGAAGCGGCGCGAATCGCTGATCGAGCACGCCGAGAAGGCGCGGATCTCGCTGAAGCTGGTCACCCTGGAGCGCGCCGTGCCGGTGACGACGCCGATCGAAGATCTGGCGGTGGCGGCGATCGACGGGGTGCGGCTCGTCGCCTTTCTCAAGGCGATGGACTTCAATTCGCTGACCCGCCGCGTCGCCGAGGCGACCGGGGCGGTGGCCGAGGAGATCGCGCCGGCGCAAGTGCCGGTGACGCATTGGCCGCCGGGGGACGTGGGCCAGACCGATCGACGGGGCTCCCCCTCCCTGTCCCTCCCCCTCCAGGGTGGAGGGGACGACGATGGCCGGCTCGGTGCCTCGAACCGATCCTCTTCCGACGGTTCGCTCTTCGGCGACGAAGGCGTCGATGGGGTTGGGCGGACCTCACCTCTGGCGTCCGCTCCGCCCGCGAGTGGGAGGGACAGGGAGGGGGGGCCGGAAGGCGCGAAACTCTCGACGCAGTCCGACGGGACCCTCGTCGGCACGCCCGCCTCCTTGGCGGCAGCCCGCGCGAATGCCGCTCACGCGCCGATCGACACCTCGGCCTACGAGACGGTCTCCACCCTCGACCGCTTGAACGCATGGATCGACGCGGCGCGCGACGCGGGCGTCGTCGCCTTCGACACCGAGACCACCTCGCTCGATGCGCTGCAGGCCGAACTCGTCGGCTTCTCCCTGGCGTCGGCGCCGGGCAAGGCCTGTTACGTGCCGCTCGCCCATCGCGCCGGCGGCGGCGGGCTCTTCGACGACGGCCTCACCGAGGGCCAGATCCCGCTCACGCAAGCGCTGGCGGCTCTGAAGCCGCTGCTCGCCGACCCGGCGGTACGCAAGGTCGGGCAGAACCTGAAATACGACGCGCTGGTGCTCTCCCAGCACGGGCTCGCGATCGTGAACTTCGACGACACGATGCTGATGTCCTACGCGCTCGACGCCGGCCGCGGCGGCCACGGCATGGACGAGCTCTCGAAGAAATGGCTCGGCCACACGCCGATCGCCTACAAGGACGTCGCCGGGTCGGGCAAGTCGGCGGTGACCTTCGATCGGGTGGCGATCGACAAGGCCACGGCTTACGCGGCCGAGGACGCCGACGTGACGCTGCGGCTGTGGCGGCTGCTCGCGCCACGGCTGGCGGCGGAGGGGATGACCACGGTCTACGAGACGCTGGAGCGGCCGCTGGTCGACGTCATCGTGGCGATGGAGCGGCGCGGCATCGCCATCGATCGGCAGATGCTCGCCCGCCTCTCCGGCGACTTCGCCCAGGGCATGGCGCGGCTGGAGGCGGAGATCACCGACCTCGCCGGCGAAAGCTTCAACGTCGGCTCGCCGAAGCAGCTCGGCGACATCCTGTTCGGCAAGATGGGACTGCCGGCGCCGAAGAAGACCGCGACCGGCGCTTGGGCGACCGGCGCCGATGTGCTCGAGGATCTCGCCGCGCAGGGCCACGAGCTGCCGCGCAAGGTGCTCGACTGGCGGCAGATCTCGAAGCTCAAGTCGACCTACACCGACGCCCTGCCCTCCTTCGAGAACCCGCGGACGAAGCGCGTCCACACCTCCTTCGCGCTCGCCGCGACCACCACCGGGCGGCTGTCGTCGTCCGAGCCCAACGTGCAGAACATCCCGGTCCGCACCGAGGAGGGCCGGAAGATCCGCCGCGCCTTCGTGGCGACGCCGGGCCACGCGCTGATCTCGGCCGACTACAGCCAGATCGAGCTGCGCGTGCTCGCCCACATCGCCGAGGTGCCGGCGCTGCGTCAGGCCTTCGCCGACGGCGTCGACATCCACGCGATGACGGCCTCGGAGATGTTCGGCGTGCCGGTCGCCGGCATGGATCCGGCGATCCGCCGGCGCGCCAAGGCGATCAACTTCGGCATCATCTACGGCATCTCGGCCTTCGGGCTCGCGAACCAACTCGGCATCGCCCGCGAGGAGGCGGGGGCCTACATCAAGAAATACTTCGAACGTTTCCCGGGCATCCGCGACTACATGGACCGGGCCAAGGGGGAGGCGAAGGCGAAGGGCTTCGTCACCACCATCTTCGGCCGGCGGGCGCATTATCCGGGCATCGCCGACAAGAACGCCGCCGTCCGCGCCTTCAACGAGCGCGCCGCGATCAACGCGCCGATCCAGGGCTCGGCGGCGGACGTCATCCGCCGGGCGATGATCCGCATGGATGCGGCGCTGGCGGACGCGAAGCTCGACGCGCAGATGCTCCTCCAGGTGCACGACGAACTGATCTTCGAAGTGCCGGAGGGCCAGGTCGAGGCGACGATTCCCGTGGTGAAGCAGGTGATGGAAGGCGCGGCCGAGCCGGCGGTGAAGCTGCGCGTGCCGCTGGTGGTCGACGCGCGGGCGGCGGCCAACTGGGACGAGGCGCACTGAGAGCGATCAGCGTCGCGATGCGCCGCGATCGACAAAGAGCGGAATGATCGCGAAGAGGATCTGGGCGGCGAGGCCGAGCAGGCCGCGCGGGGTCGCGAACGCTTCCGCATAGGCCACGGGAGAGGTGCCGAGGGCGCTCGCCAATGCCACCTCGGCCGCCTGCAACAGGACGAAGGCGAGCCCGCCCATGGCGAGGCGGACGGCGGCATCGGCGGGGACGGCGCAGCGTCGGACGATCCGCGTCGCGGCGATCCAGGAGATCGCCAGCATGATCGGCGCCTCGATCGCCACGGCGGCGAGTCCGCCGAGACGCGGCACGACGACGATTTCGCGGATCGATCCGAGGACGAAGCCGGTGGCGAAGGCGACGGCGAAATAGGCGACTGCCGCCTTCACCACCGCCCGCATGGTCGCCCCCTCAGAAGAACGCCTGGATGCCCGTCTGCGCCCGACCCAGGATCAGGGCGTGGACGTCGTGGGCGCCCTCGTAGGTGTTGACCGTCTCGAGGTTGGCGGCGTGGCGCATCACCTGATACTCGATCGAGATGCCGTTGCCGCCGTGCATGTCACGCGCCATGCGGGCGATGTCGAGCGCCTTGCCGCAGTTGTTGCGCTTGATGATCGAGATCATCTCCGGCGCCATCCGGCCCTCGTCGAACAGCCGGCCGACGCGCAGGGCCGCCTGGAGGCCGAGAGTGATCTCGGTCTGCATGTCGGCGAGCTTCTTCTGGTAGAGCTGGGTGGCGGCGAGCGGCTTGCCGAACTGCTTGCGGTCGAGGCCGTACTGGCGGGCCCGCATCCAGCAGTCCTCGGCCGCGCCCATCACCCCCCAGGCGATGCCGTAGCGCGCCCGGTTGAGGCAGCCGAAGGGACCCTTCAGCCCCGAGACGTTCGGCAGGATCGCGTCCTCCGGGACGACGACGCCGTCCATGACGATCTCGCCGGTGATCGAGGCGCGCAGGCTGAGCTTGCCGCCGATCTTCGGGGCGGAGAGGCCCTTCATGCCCTTCTCCAGCACGAAGCCGCGGATCTCGCCGTCGTGGGCGGCCGACTTCGCCCAGACGACGAAGACGTCGGCGATCGGCGAGTTGGAGATCCACATCTTCGAGCCGACGAGGCGGTAGCCGTCGGCGACCTTCTCGGCGCGGGTCTTCATGCCCGCCGGGTCGGAGCCGGCGTCGGGTTCGGTCAGGCCGAAGCAGCCGACCCATTCGCCGGAGGCGAGCTTGGGCAGGTACTTCTGCTTCTGCTCTTCCGAGCCGTAGGCCTCGATCGGGTACATGACCAGCGACGACTGGACGGACATCATCGAGCGATAGCCGGAATCGACCCGCTCGACCTCGCGCGCCACCAGCCCGTAGGAGACGTAGCCGGCGCCGGCGCCGCCGTAGTCGTCCGACACGGTGACGCCGAGGAGGCCGAGTTCGCCCATCTCGGAGAAGATGGCGCGATCGGTCTTCTCCTCGAGATAGGCCTCGGCGACGCGCGGAAAGAGCTTCTCCTGAGCGTAGGCGCGGGCGGTCTCGGAGATGAGGCGTTCGTCCTCGGTCAGCTGCTCGGTGAGGAGGAAGGGATCCTCCCACTTGAAGGGGGCGTGGGTCTTCGGGGCCATGGGGGATCCTCTTCACTGAGCACCCGAACTTCGGGTCCGAAGTACCGGTGCATTACGGCCCGACCGGCCGACGCCCGTTCGGGCCCGCCCTCACGCGGCGGGTCTCGAACGAGACCTTCCGCGCTCGGATTCAGCTCTCGACGTCGAACCGGACGCCCTGGGCGAGCGGCAGCGAACGGGAATAGTTCACGGTGTTGGTGGCGCGGCGCATGTAGGCCTTCCAGGCGTCGGAGCCGGCCTCGCGGCCGCCGCCGGTCTCCTTCTCGCCGCCGAAGGCGCCGCCGATCTCGGCTCCGGAGGGACCGATGTTGACGTTGGCGATGCCGCAGTCGGAACCGGTGTCGGAGACGAAGGCCTCGGCCTCGCGCAGGTCGGAGGTGAAGATCGACGACGACAGGCCCTGCGGCACGGCGTTGTTGAGCTTCACCGCGGTCTCGAACTTGGTGTAACGCATGACGTAGAGGATCGGGGCGAAGGTCTCCTCGGTGACCGGACCGGACTGCGACGGCATCTCGACCAGCGCCGGGGCGACGTAGAAGCCGTTGTCGTAGCCCTGGAGGGCGATGCGATTGCCGCCGGTGATGGTGCCGCCGGCCTCGCGCGCCGCCTCCAGCGCCTTCTGCATGCGGGTGTAAGCGTCGGCGTCGATGAGCGGACCGATCAGGGTCTCGGACTGCGAGGGATCGCCGACCTTGACCGAGGCGTAGGCGCGGCGCAGCCGGGTCACCAGCGTGTCGTAGATCGAATCGTGGACGAAGAGGCGGCGCAGCGTGGTGCAGCGCTGGCCGGCGGTGCCGATCGCCGAAAAGGCGATCGCCCTGAGCGCCAGATCGAGATCGGCGGAGGGGCAGACGATCGCCGCGTTGTTGCCGCCGAGCTCGAGGATCGCCCGGGCGAAGCGCTTGGCGAGCTTGGGGCCGACGACCCGGCCCATGGCGGTCGAGCCGGTCGCCGAGAGGACCGGGACGCGCGGATCCTCGACCAGCACCTCGCCGATGTGACGCGAGCCGTTGATCAGTTCGACGAGATGATCCGGCGCGGTGTTGCCCTCGGCGCGGTAGCGCGCCACCGCCCGCTCGAACAGGGCGACGACGGCGAGCGCCGTCAGCGGCGTCTTCTCCGACGGCTTCCAGACGACCGAATCGCCGCAGACGATGGCGAGCGCGGCGTTCCACGACCACACCGCGACGGGGAAGTTGAAGGCGGAGATGACGCCGACCGGGCCGATCGGGTGCCAGGTTTCCATCATGCGGTGACCGGGGCGCTCGGTGGCGATGGTCAGGCCGTAGAGCTGGCGCGACAGGCCGACGGCGAAATCGCAGATGTCGATCATCTCCTGGACCTCGCCGAGGCCCTCCGAGACGATCTTGCCGGCCTCGATGGTGACGAGGCGGCCGAGTTCGGCCTTGTGGGCGCGCAGCTCCTCGCCGAGCAGCCGGACCAGTTCGCCGCGCTTGGGAGAGGGCACCAGCCGCCAGGCGCGGAAGGCGGCGTCGGCACGGCCGATGGCGGCCTCCGCTTCCTCGGTCTCGTGCTCGACGACGCGGCCGATCTCCTCGCCGGTGATCGGCGAGGTCACCACCAGGGTGCCGTCGGTGTAGTGGGCGCGATCGACGCCGAGGGCGGCGAGCAGCTCGTGGGTCTCGGCCGCGAGCGTCTGATGAACCGACATGGGCGCCACCTCATGGTCCGAACGAAGAAAACCGCCGCGGCGATCGACCGACCGACCGCCGCGCGCGAGGTCATGAATATTCCGCTCGACAGGACCGGTTTGAAGCGAGAAATTCTCACGACATCATGAATTTTCGGAATGAATCATCATGTACCGCCGCGGCTTCCTGCCCCCCATCGGATCGCTGGTGGCCTTCGAATGCGCCGCCCGCCACGAGAGTTTCTCGCGCGCGGCGGAGGAACTGAACCTCACCCAGAGCGCCGTCAGCCGGCAGATCCGCACCCTCGAGGAGGTGGTGGGGGTGGCGCTGTTCGAGCGGGTCCGGCAGCGCGTGGTGCTGTCGGAGGCGGGGCGGGCCTATCTCGCCGACGTGCGGCGCTCGCTCGGCGATCTCGGCGACGCCACTCACCGGGTGATGGGCTTCGCCGGCACCCGCGGTGTCCTGGAGCTGGCGGTGCTCCCGACCTTCGGGACGCGTTGGCTGGTGCCGCGATTGCCGCGCTTCCTGGCACTCAACCCGGACGTCACCGTCGATCTCGCCGCCCGCATCGAACCCTTCGACTTCGCCGACGAGCCGTTCGACGCGGCGATCCACGTCGGCCAGCCGGTGTGGGCCGGCGGCGTGCTGGAGCATCTGATGGACGAGGAGGTGGTGCCGGTCGGACCGCCGGACTGGCTCACCGCTCGCGGGCTTTCGACCCGTGCCGATCTCGCCGCGCTGCCGCTCCTCCACCAGTCGACCCGACCGTCGGCCTGGGCCGACTGGTTCGCCTCGGTCGGCGTCGCCACCGAGGCGGCGTGGCGGGGGCCGCGGCTCGATCAGTTCTCGATGGTGGCGGAGGCCGCGGCCTGCGGCATGGGTGCGGCGCTGGTGCCGCGCTTCCTGATCGAAGAGGAACTGGCGTCGGGCCGCCTCGTGCAGCTCTTCCCCGAGCCGCTGGCCACGCGCAGCGCCTATTACGTCGTCCATCCGGCCTCGAAAGGTCGCTCGGCGCTGCTCAAGGCCTTCGAAGAGTGGATCGTGGCGGAAGCGAAGGCGGATGCCTCCCCGTCGCCTCCGCTCGCTGCCGGACCGTGATCGCTCGCCACACCGTTCTAGTCGGAACGAATGGCGGCCGCGCTCCTCCGCATTGGCGGGCAGCGGCGAACGGTGGCAGTATCCGGAGCCGATCCGATCGATCGACGCGCCGGCGTCCGAGGGGGCAGCGAAGGCGGAGATTTGTTCGAGATACGAACTCGTCTCCCGCTGTCCCGCCACGTCGGATCGGAGAAAGTGACTCGGCGACAAGAACCGCGGACGGGTGCCCGACGACCGTCGCGACGAGAACAAGAGGAACGCCATGACGCTCGCCAACATCCTGGTTCATCTCGATTCGAGCCCGCGGTGCGCGGTGCGGACGGCGTTGGCGGTCAAGCTCGCCGCGCGCCACGGCGCCCGCCTCACCGGCCTCTTCGCCGAGACCTCGCATGCCCATCAGGTCGGGGTGGTGGTCTCCTGGCCGAGCGAGGACCACCTCGCCCGGGCCGGCGCGGCGGAGAAGGCCTTCACCGAGGTCGCCGCATCGCTCGGCGACAAGGCACGATTCCTCGACGTCAATCGTGGCAGCGAGCACGAGATTCTGGTCCGCGCCACCGAGATCGCCCGCCATTTCGACCTGGTGATCCTCGGCCAGATCGAAGAGGGCGGCCGTGTGCCCGGCGATCTGCCGGAGCAGATCGTTCTGGAGTGCGGTCGGCCGGTGCTGATGATCCCCTATGCCGGGCATTTCGACGACATCGGCCATCGCCCGATCTTCGCCTGGCATCGCTCGCGCGGCGCGGCGCGGGCGCTGTGCGACGCGCTGCCGCTGGTCCAGCCGAAGGCCGAGGCGCAGGTGGTGCAGGCCGGCCGCCACGGCGACCCGACCGACGAATTCTCGCATCTGTTGCTCGACCAGCTCGCCGCCCACGGCGTGACCGCCCACTACCACACCGCGGTGGTGGAGGAGGTGAAGCTGATGGACACGTTGCTCAATCAGGCCGCCGACCACTCGGCCGATCTGATGGCGATCGGCGCCTTCGACCACACCGGCTTCGCCTTCCTCGGTCGCGGCTCCGGCACCCGCTACGTCATGCGCCACATGACGCTGCCGGTGCTTTTCTCGCACTGAAGAACAGGGTTCCGAACGACGACGGCCGGGCTCGCGCCCGGCCGTTTCGTTTTCGGGCCTCGCGCCGACGCGCCGATCCGGCTCAGCGATGGCCGGTGCGGTACATCGGGCCGCCGAGCCGGCGCGGCCAGCCGTAGCCGGTGATGAAGACGAGATCAATGTCGGAGGCCCGCGCCGCGATGCCCTCGGCGAGGATCTTCTCGCCCTCGGCTCCCATGACGCCGACCAGCCGCTCGACGATCTCTTGCGCCGTGAAGCCGCGGCGGGTGATGCCCTTCTTCGCCGATTCCTCTTCACACAGGCGCGCGACGAGCGGATCGACCGACTTTCGACCGCCGTCGTAGGCGTACCAGCCGGCGCCGGTCTTCTGGCCGAAGCGGCCCATCTCGCAGAGCCGGTCGGCGATGGCGACGTAGCGCTCGTCGGGCGAGCGGGCCGCCGCCTTGCGCTTGCGCAAGCTCCAGGCGATGTCGAGGCCGGAGAGATCGAAGACGGCGAAGGGACCCATCGGCAGGCCGAAGTCCTCCAGCGCCGCGTCGATCTCGTGGGGCAGCGCCCCTTCCTCCAGCAGGAATTCGCATTCGCGACGGAACACCGCCCAGATGCGGTTGCCGACGAAGCCCTCGCAGACGCCGGTGACGATCGGCAGTTTGCCGAGCTTCTTCGCCACCGCGACCGCGGTCGCCAAGGTGACCGGCGAGGTGGTGGCGGTGTCGACCACCTCGGTGAGGCGCATGACGTTGGCGGGCGAGAAGAAGTGCAGGCCGACCAACCGCTCGGGATGGGCCGAGCCCTCGCCGATGGCGTTCGGATCGAGATAGGAGGTGTTGGTGGCGAGCACACAGTCGGCGCGGACGACCGCGGCGAGGCGGGCGAAGAGGTCGCGCTTCACCGCGAGGTCGTCGAACACCGCCTCGACCACCAGATCGGCGTCGGCCAGGGCGGCGAGATCGGCGGCGAAGCGGATCTTCTCGAGCTTCTCGGCCGCAGCCGCCTCGCTCAGCCGGCCGGACTTCACCGATCGTGCCCAGATGCCGGCGATGCGCTCGCGGCCCTTGGCGAGCGCTTCGTCGTTCATCTCGACGACGATGACGTCGTAACCGGCATCGACCGCGGCCACCGCGATGCCGGCGCCCATGGTGCCGGCGCCGACGACGCCGAAGCGGGTCACCGGAGCGGGCGCGACACCGGCGATGCGGTCGATCTTGGCGGCCTCGCGCTCGGCGAAGAAGACGTGGCGCAACGCGGCGGCTTCGTCGGAGGCGACGAGGCGCAGGAAGGTGGCGCGTTCGCGCGCCATGCCGTCGTCGAAGGGGAGGTCGGCGGCGGCGAGGGCGAGGCGCGCCGCTTCGCCCGGCGAGATCTGACCGCGCGCTCTGCTCTCGATCCGGGCGACCGCGGCGTCCGCTTCGGCGCGGTCGAAGGCGGGAACGGCGAGATCGCGGGTGCGGCGGGGCGGCTTGCCGACGAGGCCGCGGGCATGGGCGATCGCCGTCTCGACGAGGTCGCCGTCGGCGACGGCGTCGACCAGACCGAAACGCGCCGCCTCTTCGGCCGCGAGCCGTCGACCGCCGCCGACCATTTCGATCGCGGCGGTCATGCCGACAAGACGCGGCAGACGCTGGGTGGCGCCGGCGCCGGGGACGATACCGAGGTCGATCTCGGGCTGGGCGAATCTGGTGCCCGGCGCGGCGATGCGGGCGTGGGCGGCGAGCGCCAGTTCGCAACCACCGCCGAGGGCGGTGCCGTGGAGCGCGGCGACGACCGGCTTCGGCGATGCTTCGATCGCGGCGCAGACGTCGGGCAGGTAGGGCTCGATCGGCGGTTTGCCGAACTCGCGGATGTCGGCGCCGGCAACGAAGGTGCGGCCGGCTGCGGCGATCACCACGGCGGCGATGCGCGGATCGGCGGCCGCCCGGGTCATCGCCTCGAGAACACCGGCGCGGACCTCGCGGGCGGCGGCGTTGACCGGCGGATTGTCGATGGTGACGAGGGCGACGCCGTCGACGAGGGTCCAGCGGACGAGATCGGAGGCGAGCGGGGACAGCGTGTCGGTCATGGCGCGGTGGCGATCCGGAGCCCAGGGTCGGTGAAGACCGGTCTCGAGACATCGGGCGACGACCGGTTCCGGTCCGCCCCCTGCGGTCGGCGGGACCGGCGTCGGCCCGCTCGACGGACCGACACGGGCGTCAGGATGGGCAGTGGCGGCGACCGCATCAAGGCGATCCGCTACGGATCGTTTCACTTGTTCGCATCGCGACCGCGAAAGAACTCGCCCGACGGACAAGACGGAGGGAGGCGGGCGCGTCGCGGCGGCGCTTCGTCCGCGCGGCGGAGCGACGATGGCGCCGCGGGACCACGACGACGGAGGTTCGCCGGACGGGACCCGAGGACGACGGCCTGCGGGCGGTGGCTTGACGGCGGTGCGGTCGTGCCCGAAAGCTCGCGGGCTGCCGCCGGATCGACCGATCGCGGCCGAGAAGGATCTCTCCCGTGACGACCTCCACCGACGCTCTGCTGTTCCCGCCGCGCCCCCTGCCGACCGTCGCCGTCGTAGGCGAGACGGCACGCTTCCCCGTCGCCCGCATCTTCTGCGTCGGCCGCAACTACGCCGAACACGCCAAGGAGATGGGGGCGGAGGTCGACCGCGAAGCGCCGTTCTATTTCCTCAAGGACGCCGGCACGCTCGTCGCGTCCGGCGCCACCATCCCCTATCCGCAGGGCACGAACGATTTCCACCACGAGATGGAATTCGTCGTCGCCATCGGTCGTGAAGCCTTCGACGTGCCGGTCGAGCGGGCGATGGACGCCGTCTTCGGCTATGCGGCCGGCCTCGACATGACCCGGCGCGACCTGCAGGGCCAGGCCAAGGCCAAGGCGCGGCCCTGGGACTTCGGCAAGAATTTCGACAACGGCGCGGTGATCGGGTCGATCGTGCGCGCGGCGGCGTTCGGTGCGGTCGGACCGCAGCGCATCGCGCTCACCGTCGGCGGAGCGACACGGCAGACCTCGCGTCTCGGCGACATGGTGTGGAGCGTGCCGGAACTCGTTTCCTACCTGTCGCGCTTCTACCGGCTGGTGCCGGGCGATCTGATCTACACCGGCACGCCGTCGGGCGTCGCCGCCGTCGTTCCCGGCGACCACCTCGTCGGCGAGATCGAAGGCCTGCCGCCGGTCGAACTGACGATCGGCCCGGCCGCGACGGCGTGAGGCGGAGAATGGCGGCGGGACTCCGCCGCCGGAAACGAACCCTGATCGGCTCTCCCGGCGCACGGCCGAACCGGACGGCCTCCGTCGTCGGGCACACCCTCGCCCCGTCATCGCCGGGCTCGACCCGGCGACCCGGCGGCGTTTCCCTGCGGCTGCGGCCCATGGGTTGCCGGGTCGAGCCCGGCAATGACGAGGAAAGGTGAAGCGTGTCCCGTCGACCGCCTCGGGGAGGGGCGGCCTTCATGGCTCCGTCGGCCCCACCGAGCCGGTGCGAGGCGGCGAGCCGCTCACGCCGCCAGATCGGCGACCACCGCGTCGAGCACCTCGAAGCCGGCGAGGGTGGCGCGCACCCGGCGCCGGCCGTTCGCGTCGATGATCGGCGCGATCATGCCGTTCGCCTCGAGGTCGGCGAGGCGTTTCGGATCGAGCACCCGGCCGGAGATCTCCTCCCAGCGGTCGAGATCGATCCCCTCCTTCAGGCGCAGGCCCATCAGCAGATATTCGTCGCCCTGTTCCTCAAAGGTGAGGACGTCGTCGGCGATCAGGCCGTGGCCGTGGGCCTCGACGAGGCGCAGCCACTTCTCCGGGTTCTTCTCGGTCGCGGTGGCGTGCCGGCCCTCGCCGTGGACGAGGCGGCCGTGGGCGCCGGCGCCGACGCCGACATATTCGCCGTAACGCCAGTAGACGAGGTTGTGGCGGCATTCCGCGCCGGGGGCGGCGTGGTTGGAGATCTCGTAGGCCGGCAGACCGGCGGCATCGAGCACCCGGTGGGTCGCCTCGTAGAGATCGGCGCCGAGATCGGCGTCGGGAACGATCAGCTTGCCGGCGTGGTAGAGATCGGCGAAGCGGGTCTCCTCCTCGATGGTCAGCTGGTAGACCGAGATGTGGTCGGCGGCGAGGTCGACCGCCGCCTTCAGCTCCGCCTCCCACTCCGCCACCGTCTGGTCGGGGCGAGCGTAGATGAGGTCGAAGGACAGGCGATCGAAGGTGCGGCGCGCCAGATCGATGGCGCCGATCGCCTCGGCGACGTCGTGGATGCGGCCGAGACGTTTCAGATCGCGATCGTTCAGCGCCTGGACGCCGAGGGAGAGGCGGTTGACGCCAGCGGCACGATAGCCGGCGAAGCGCGTCGCTTCGGCGCTGCCGGGATTGGCCTCGAGCGTGACCTCGACGCCGCCGGCGATCGTCCAGTGCTTCGCCACCGCATCGAGAACGGTTCCGACGGTCTTCGCCTCCATCAGCGACGGGGTGCCGCCGCCGAAGAAGATCGAGGAGACGGTGCGGCCCGGGGCGCGGGCGGCGAAATGGCCGAGTTCCGTGGCGAGCGCCGCGGCGAAGCGCGTCTGATCCACGGGCGTGTGGCGGACGTGGGAATTGAAGTCGCAATAGGGACACTTGGCGGCGCAGAACGGCCAGTGCACGTAGATGCCGAACCCCGGCTCCGGCATGGTCATGGGCCATCCTCCTGATGCGGCGCCGTCCGGTTCGCCCGGCGGTTCGTTCTTCGTCTCGGTCGTCGAAACCGCGGGGAGCGCGCTTTCGATCATACGGGATCCGGCCGATCGCTTCGCGACGCCGGATCCACTCGTCTAAAATCCTTTGTTCGGACAGGGATTTTTCGACGAACGGAATACGGAATTCGGATGGTCTCATCCGAATTCCGTATCAGAGGCACTTCCTGGCGAAGAGCGAGAAGGCGCGGGCACGGTGCGACAGGCCTTCTTCGCCGGGCTTCAAGCCGTGTTTCTCCCCGGCGCTCATCTCGCCGAAGGTGCGGGTCTCGCCCTCGGGCAGGAAGATCGGATCGTAGCCGAAGCCGAGGGTGCCGCGCGGCGGCCAGACGAGGGTGCCGTGCACCTCGCCGCGCACCGTCTCGGTGTGGCCGTCGGGCCAGGCGAGGCAGAGGGCGGCGACGAAGTGGGCGCGGCGATCGCCGGTGCCGCCGTCGGCGAGCAGTTCCTCGATGTTGCGCATGGCGCGGGCGAAGTCCTTGTCCTCTCCGGCCCAGCGGGCGGAATGGACGCCGGGCTGGCCGCCGAGTGCCGCGACGCAGAGACCACTGTCGTCGGCGAGGGCGGGCAGGCCGGAGGCGGTCGCGGCGGCGAGCGCCTTGATCGCGGCGTTGGCCTCGAAGGTCTCGCCGGTCTCCTCCGGTTCGGGCAGATCGAGCTCGCCGGCCGACACCGCCTCGATGCCGTGCGGCGCGATCAGATCGCGGATCTCGGCGAGCTTCCCCTTGTTGTGGGTGGCGACGACGATCTTGCCGCCTTCGAGACGCCGTTCGGCCATGGCCTCCTCCATTCTCAGAGAACCACCATCTTCTGCAGATCGATCAGCTTACCGATGCCGGTCTTGGCGAGATCGAGGAGCGCCTGGAGCTGTTCCTCGGTGAAGGGACGGCCTTCGGCGGTGCCCTGGATCTCGACGATGCCGCCGGACCCGGTCATGACGAAATTGGCGTCGGTCTCGGCGACCGAATCCTCGGCGTAGTCGAGGTCGAGGACCGGCACGCCCTTCCAGATGCCGCAGGAGACGGCGGCGATGTGGTCCTTGAGCACCGGCGCCTTGACCATGTCGCGCGCCTTCATCCACTCCAGGCAATCGTTGAGGGCGACCCAGGCGCCGGTGATCGAGGCGGTGCGGGTGCCACCATCGGCCTGGATGACGTCGCAGTCGACGGTGATCTGGCGCTCGCCGAGCGCCTGGAGATCGACGACGGCGCGCAACGACCGGCCGATCAGCCGCTGGATCTCGTGGGTGCGGCCGGAGGGCTTACCGGAATTGACCTCGCGACGCATGCGGTCGTGGGTGGCGCGCGGCAGCATGCCGTATTCGGCCGTCACCCAACCGCGACGCTGGCCGCGCAGCCAGCCGGGGACGTTCTCCTCGAGGCTCGCGGTGCACAGCACGTGGGTATCGCCGAACTTCACCAGGCAGGAGCCTTCCGCATGCTTGGCCACCCCGCGCTCCAGCGTCACGGGTCTCAATTCGTCGGCGGCGCGCTTGGAAGGACGCATGGTGTCGTGGGCTCCGGCAGGGTCTCGGGGAAGTCCCCTACCCCCTAGCCCGCCGGCGCCCGCCCGTAAAGGGCGACGGGGTCGCGGTCGCCACGCGGTCGATTGAATCCGCGGCGCGCGCATGGTTTGCTCGGGCGACATCCTCCGTTACCGGACCGACGACCGACGCCATGGCGCCCTTGCCACCCCCGACCGCCCCCGGCGGTCTCGCCCAACTCGACGAGCGTTCGCGCGAGATCTTCCGGCGCATCGTCGAGGGCTATCTCGACAGTGGCGAGCCGGTCGGCTCACGCAACGTGGCGCGGCTGCTGTCGCGCACCCTGTCGCCGGCCTCGGTGCGCAACGTCATGGCCGATCTCGAGGACGCCGGCCTCATCTATGCGCCCCACACCTCCGCCGGCCGGCTGCCGACCGACCGGGGCCTGCGTTTCTTCGTCGATGCGCTCCTGGAGATCGGCGATCTCGGCGACGACGAGCGCCGGCGCATCGAAGCCGAGATCGCCGCCTCCGGCCGTTCACCGGAGCAGGTGCTGACCGAAGCGAGCCAGATGCTCTCCGGCCTGTCGCGCGGCGCCGGGGTGGTGCTGGCGCACACCAGCGACCTCAAGCTCAAACACATCGAATTCGTCTGGCTGGAGCCGACCAAGGGCCTCGTCGTGCTGGTCGGCGAGGACGGGGCGGTGGAGAACCGGTTGATCGACCTGCCGATCGGCCTGCCGCCCTCGGCGCTGCAGGAGGCGGCGAACTTCCTCAACACCCACATCCGCGGGCGGACGCTGGCGGAGGCGCGGGCCCAGCTCGAGCGCCTCGCCGCCGAACGGCAGGCGGAGCTCGATCAGCTGACCGACCGGGTGGTGGAGGCGGGCCTCGCCAGCTGGGCCGGGGCGACCGAGGGGCGACCGCAGCAGCTCATCGTGCGCGGCCGGGCCAATCTGCTCGAGGATCTGAAGGCGGCGGAGGATCTCGAGCGCATCCGCCTGCTCTTCGACGATCTCGAGCGCAACAAGAACCTCGTCGAGCTGCTCGGCGACGCCGAGCGCGGCGACGGGGTGCGCGTCTTCATCGGCTCGGAATCGAAGCTGTTCTCGCTCTCCGGCTCGTCGCTGGTGGTCTCGCCCTATCGCGACAAGGACCAGCGGGTGGTCGGCGTCCTCGGCGTCATCGGCCCGACCCGCCTCAACTACGGCCGCATCGTGCCGATGGTCGACTACACGGCGAAGCTGGTGAGCCGGCTCTTGGGGTGACGGCGCAGACGGTGCGCCTCGCTTCGCTCGGCGCATCCTACGGAGCCCGCCTTCGCCGCCATTTGCATCCGCCTCGGTCATGCCTACATGTGGACGACCTCGGCCGCTGCGGCCCAGCCTTTCGGAGCCCTCCCATGTCCAGCACCCCCACGGCCTCCGGCCCCGAATCCTGGCACGGCACCACCATCCTGGCGGTGCGCAAGGGCGGGCGCGTCGTCGTCGCCGGCGACGGGCAGGTGACGCTGGGCGCGACGGTGATCAAACACTCGGCGCGCAAGGTCCGGCCGATCGGCCGCGGCGACGTCATCGGCGGCTTCGCCGGGGCCACGGCGGACGCCTTCACCTTGTTCGAACGGCTGGAGAAGAAGCTCGAGCAATACCCGGGTCAGCTCACCCGCGCCTGCGTCGAACTCGCCAAGGACTGGCGCACCGACCGCTATCTGCGCCGCCTCGAGGCGATGATGATCGTCGCCGACGCCACGACGACGCTGGTGCTGACCGGCACCGGCGACGTGCTGGAGCCGGAGGACGGGGTGGCCGGCATCGGCTCGGGCGGCTCCTTCGCGCTGGCCGCGGCCAAGGCGCTGATCGACCAGGATCTCGACGCCGAGGCGATCGCCCGCCGCGCCATGAAGATCGCCGCCGACATCTGCGTCTACACCAACCACAACGTCGTGGTGGAGAGCCTCGGCGCCCGACCGGCCGCCGTTTCGCCCTGACACCTCCGAGGACCCGACCATGACCGATTTCTCGCCGCGCGAGATCGTCTCCGAACTCGACCGCTTCATCGTCGGCCAGAAGGACGCCAAGCGCGCGGTGGCCATCGCGCTGCGCAATCGTTGGCGTCGCCAGCAGCTCTCCGGGCCGCTGAAGGAAGAGGTCCTGCCCAAGAACATCCTGATGATCGGCCCGACCGGTGTCGGCAAGACCGAGATCTCGCGGCGTCTCGCCAAGCTCGCCGACGCGCCGTTCCTCAAGGTCGAGGCGACCAAGTTCACCGAGGTCGGCTACGTCGGCCGCGACGTCGACAGTATCGTCCGCGATCTGGTCGAGGTCGGCATCGGGCTGGTCAAGGCCCGCAAGCGGGCGGAGGTGAAGGCCAAGGCGGAACTGGCGGCGGAGGAGCGGGTGCTCGACGCGCTGGTCGGCAAGTCGGCCTCGCCGGCGACCCGCGACTCGTTCCGCCAGAAGCTCAGGCGCGGCGAACTCGCCGACAAGGAGATCGAGGTCGAGGTGTCGAGCGCGCCGCAGATGCCGTCCTTCGACCTGCCGGGCATGCAGGGCGGCTCGATCGGGGTGATGAACCTCGGCGAGATGTTCGGCAAGGCCTTCGGCGGCATGAAGAAGACCCGCAAGGTGCTGATCGCCGACAGCTACGATCTGCTGCTCGCCGAAGAGAGCGACAAGCTGGTCGATCAGGAGCAGGTGACGGCGGAGGCCGTGCGCGCCGTCGAGGAGAACGGCATCGTCTTCCTCGACGAGATCGACAAGATCTGCGCCCGCGACGGCCGCGCCGGTGCCGACGTCTCCCGCGAGGGCGTGCAGCGCGACCTGCTGCCGCTGATCGAGGGCACCACGGTCTCGACCAAATACGGGCCGGTGAAGACCGACCATGTGCTGTTCATCGCCTCCGGCGCCTTCCATGTGGCGACGCCGGCCGATCTGCTGCCCGAGCTGCAGGGCCGCCTGCCGATCCGGGTCGAGCTGAAGCCGCTCACCAAAGAGGACTTCGAGCGCATCCTCACCGACACCGAGGCGAGCCTGATCAAGCAATACGTGGCGCTGATGGCCACCGAAGGCGTGACGCTCGAGGTGACGGCCGACGCCATCGCCGAGATCGCCTCCGTGGCGGTGGAGATCAACGGTTCGGTCGAGAACATCGGCGCCCGCCGTCTCCAGACGGTGATGGAGCGCATCCTCGACGAGATCTCCTTCACCGCCCCGGATCGCGCCGGCGAGACCATCGTCATCGACGCGGCGCACGTACGCTCGAACATCGGCGAGCTGGCGAAGAATGCCGATCTCAGCCGGTTCATCCTGTGACGAGGTAGGGTGCGCCTCGCGAAGGCGAGGTGCACCTCATGCACCTTAACTCTGCGCCTCACCCGAGGCCGACATGTGTGGACGGCCCCTGCGTTGCAAGGGAAAAGAGCACTCGGTTCGACGGGACTGGGAGCAGTCATGTGTCCGGCCTGTTTGCGCGGCCATT